>JALYPE010000263.1 GCA_030856525.1 Pseudomonadota bacterium
CGACGCGGGTGTTCAGGCATACCTCGACATGGGTGGTCTGCAGCTTGCGATTGAAGTAACGCAAGGTTTCGAAAAACTCTTCCTTGCCCGGAACGCGCTTGGCGATATTGAACTGGCCGCCGATCTCACTGGCAGAATCGAACAGGGTCACCTGATGGCCACGCTCGGCCGCCACGGTCGCTGCGGCCAAACCGGCAGGACCGGCGCCGACCACGGCAATTTTCTTGATTTGCTGCACGGGCAGGTAATTGAGTTCGGTCTCATGACAAGCGCGCGGGTTGACCAGGCAGGTGGTCAGCTTGCCGCCGAACGTATGATCGAGGCACGCCTGATTGCAACCGATGCAGGTATTGATCTCATCGGCCCGACCGGCAGCGGCCTTGTTGACGAAATCAGCGTCGGCCAGGAACGGTCGCGCCATGGAAACCATATCGGCATCGCCTTCGGCAAGAATCTGCTCGGCAACTTCCGGGGTATTGATGCGGTTGGTGGTGATCAACGGAATGCTCACCGAACCACGCAGCTTGGCCGTCACTTTACTGAACGCGGCACGCGGCACTTTTGTGGCGATGGTCGGGATCCGCGCTTCGTGCCAGCCGATACCGGTGTTAATGATCGTCGCACCGGCTTGCTCGATGGCTTTGGCCAGCGTGACGATTTCATCCCAAGTGCTGCCGCCTTCGACCAGATCCAGCATCGACAGGCGGAAAATGATGATGAAGTTCGGGCCCACAGCTTCGCGCACGCGGCGGACAATTTCCACCGGCAGGCGCATGCGGTTCTCGTAACTGCCGCCCCAGCGGTCGGTGCGGTGGTTGGTGTGAGCGGCGAGGAACTGATTGATGAAATAACCTTCGGAGCCCATGATCTCGACGCCGTCGTACTCGGCTTTTTGCGCCAGGGCCGAGCACGTCACGAAATCACTGATCTGCTTCTCGATGCCTTCCTCGTCCAGCTCTTTGGGCTTGAACGGGTTGATCGGCGCCTGAATGGCGCTCGGCGCGACTTGTTTCGGGCTGTAGGCATAACGCCCGGCATGGAGGATCTGCATGCAGATCTTGCCGCCCGCCTCGTGCACCGCGCGCGTGACGATCTGGTGCTTGAGCGCTTCTTCCTCGGTGGTCAGCTTGGCGGCGCCGGAGTACACGCCTCCCTCGTCGTTCGGGCCGATACCACCCGTCACCATCAGCCCGACTCCGCCGCGCGCGCGTTCCGCGAAGTACGCCGCCATGCGCTCGAAACCGCCTGGCTTTTCTTCGAGACCGGTGTGCATCGAACCCATCAGGGTGCGGTTGCGCAGCGTGGTAAAACCCAGGTCCAGCGGGGCCAACAGGTGCGGATAATGAGCGGCGGCCATCGGTAACTCCACAACGAACAATCACGGAAGAAAATGGGGGCACTCTGCGGCACCCCTCTGTCATGTGTTACAGACTATGAGGACAATAGCGGCCGCTCAATGACCGTAACTGACAACTTATTGATCCAAATGCGCAGCGGCCCTTGGCAAGCGCCGGCATGCGCCCTACCCTAGTCAGCGAATCCCGCACACGGCTGTCGACTGTTTACCCATGCGCAAACTTCTGTACCTGACTTTTTCCATGGCATTGATTGCCGCGCTGACGACCTACGCAATGTGGGCCGCGGATCGTCCGGCGGGTCATTACCTGTCGGACCTGCGCATCGACCTCGCCGTCGACCAGGGCACGCCCGCCGATCGCGGCAACCTGCTGGGCATACAACCCGAACTGTTTCCCACTGACTACCAGAGCCCCGAGCGCCTGCATCGCAAACTTGCGGCTTACCTGCAGAAAGCACAGCAACAGGGCCTGTTGAACGAGAAAACCATTGTGGTTCTGCCGGAACACATCGGCACCTGGCTGATGGTCAGTGGTGAGAAGGACGAGTTGTATCAGGCGGCGACCATCAAGGAGGCCATGAACTGGCTGGCCGTCAGCAACCCATTGCAGTTCGCGCGAGCACTGATCAGTGCCGAGGGCGAAAATCGTCTGGATGATGCTTACCTGCGCATGAAGGCGAAACGCATGGCGAAGCTTTACCAGGCGCTATTCGGCGGCCTGGCAAAGGAATTCCGTGTGACCCTGGTCGCAGGCTCCATCGTCCTGCCCGAGCCTGAGGTCATCGACGGCAAACTGAAAACCGGAGGCGGTCCGCTGTACAACAGCAGCGTGGTGTTCGGCCGCGACGGGCTGCCGATCGGCCAGCCGCAACGCCAGATGCACCCGATATTTGCTGAACATGATGTTATCCAGGCCAATGGCGAGCACACGCTTAATGTCGTCGACACCCCGGCCGGGCGTCTGGGCGTGATGATCGGCAGCGACAGCTGGTACCCGGTCAACTACCGCAAACTCGATAGCCAGGGTGCGCAGCTGATTGCGGTGCCGGCGTTTGTTTCCGGGCGCGGCACATGGGATAAACCGTGGCGCGGCTATAAAGGTTTGTCGACGCCGGGTTCCGTCAGTCTCAAAGCCGGCGAGCTCAGCGAGGGCCAGGCCTGGCATCGGCTGACATTGACCGCGCAGCCGCCCAGCAGTCAGGCCATTGCCGGCATGAGCGTGTTCTTGCGCGGCCAGTTCTGGGATCAGGCCAGCGCCGGCCAAAGCTTTCTCAGCAGCAACGGGCAGCACTTCGCGGACGGTAACAGTCGCGGCGCGCGCTTGTTGAATATCTGGCTGTAAGCATGAAACCGTTGCCGATGCGCCTCGGGGATCTGTCTGTGGGTTTCGTCCACAGCCTCGCCGACGCGATGCGCAGCCATGATATCGACCCGCAGCCCTTGCTCGAACAATATGGCCTGGACCCGGCACGCCTCAGCGAAGCCGGAGCCCGCCTGTCCATCCCCCGCTACATGCGCTTGGGTCACGGCGCCATTCAGCTCACTGCGGACCCGGCACTGGGCTTGCGCATGGGGCGGTTGAGCCGCTTAAGCCAGGCCGGTCTTGCCGGCGTCACCGCCGCGCAGGCGCCCACCGTGAGGGAAGCGGCGCGTTGCCTGATTCGGTTCGAAGCGTTGTATGGGTCCAATTACCGTGGACAATCGAGCTTCCACGAAGACACCCAGGGTGCATGGCTGCGGTTCTATTCCATCAGCCCCTACAACACCTACAACCGCTTCGTGGTGGATTCGATCATCGCAGGCTGGTTACAGCAATTGTCCAGCGTCAGCGCCACTTCACTGCAGGCTGAACGCGTCGATATCGAATTCGAACAACCGGATTATATCGAGGCGTATGCAGCGCTTGGTGACTGTCCGATTCACTTCGGCGCCGAACACAATCAACTGCGCCTGAGCCTGGTGAGCCTCGCTATGCGCAATCCGCTGCATTGTCCAAGCACCTGGCGTCACCTGCTGCAACTGTGTGAACGGGAACTGGAGCAAATGACACGGACGCGCAGCTTGCGTGAACGTATCACACAGCTCTTGGGGCCTTTACTCAATG
>JALYPE010000281.1 GCA_030856525.1 Pseudomonadota bacterium
TCTATAGACTGTGTCCGGGTTCTGCACTGGCCCCAAATTGTTCCTTCATGCCGCAGACCGGCGTGATTTAGCCGCAGGTGCCGAGGGCGCCGCGGCCTGTTCTGAGGAGTACGCATGGCTGTCTACAACTACGACGTGGTGGTGTTGGGTTCCGGCCCCGCCGGAGAAGGGGCGGCAATGAACGCCGCCAAAGCAGGGCGCAAGGTGGCGATGGTCGACAGCCGTCGCCAGGTCGGCGGCAACTGCACCCACCTGGGCACCATCCCGTCCAAGGCACTGCGTCACTCGGTCCGGCAGATCATGCAGTTCAACACTAACCCGATGTTCCGGGCGATCGGTGAGCCGCGCTGGTTCTCGTTCCCGGACGTGTTGAAAAGCGCCGAAAAAGTCATCTCCAAACAAGTCTCGTCGCGCACTGGGTACTACGCCCGTAACCGCGTCGACGTGTTTTTCGGCACCGGCAGTTTCGCCGACGAGCAAACCATCGAAGTGGTCTGCGCCAACGGTGTCGTCGAGAAACTCGTCGCCAAACACATCATCATTGCCACCGGGTCGCGCCCGTATCGTCCGGCCGACATCGATTTTCACCACCCGCGTATCTACGATAGCGACACCATCCTCAGCCTCGGCCACACCCCGCGCAAACTGATTGTCTACGGCGCCGGCGTCATCGGTTGCGAGTACGCATCGATCTTCAGTGGTCTGGGTGTGCTGGTTGAGCTGGTGGACAACCGCGGTCAGCTGTTGAGCTTCCTCGACTCGGAAATTTCCCAGGCGTTGAGTTATCACTTCAGCAACAACAACATCACGGTTCGCCATAACGAAGACTACGACCGTGTCGAAGGCGTGGACAACGGCGTGATCCTGCACCTCAAGTCCGGCAAGAAGATCAAGGCTGACGCCTTGCTCTGGTGCAACGGCCGTACCGGTAACACCGACCAGTTAGGCCTGGAAAACATCGGCGTCAAGGTCAACAGCCGTGGCCAGATCGAAGTCGACGAGGCCTACCGCACCTGCGTACCGAACATTTACGGTGCCGGTGACGTGATCGGCTGGCCGAGCCTGGCCAGTGCCGCCCACGACCAGGGTCGTTCTGCAGCGGGCAGCATTGTCGATAACAACAGCTGGCGTTTCGTGAATGATGTGCCGACCGGCATTTACACGATTCCGGAGATCAGCTCGATCGGCAAGAACGAGCAGGAGCTGACCCAGGCCAAAGTGCCTTACGAAGTTGGCAAGGCGTTCTTCAAGAGCATGGCGCGTGCTCAGATTGCCGGCGAGCCGCAGGGCATGCTGAAAATCCTCTTCCACCGCGAAACCCTGGAAGTGCTGGGCGTGCACTGCTTCGGTTATCAGGCGTCGGAGATCGTGCACATCGGTCAGGCGATCATGAACCAGCCGGGCGAACTGAACACGCTGAAGTATTTCGTCAACACGACGTTCAACTACCCGACCATGGCCGAAGCCTACCGGGTAGCGGCGTACGATGGCCTCAACCGGCTTTTTTGAGCGGCTCCGGCCGGTGGCCTGAGCCGGCCGGGGAGACCGATTTCAGCAATTCTCGAGCGTGGCGCTGGCCAAACCGGGAAAGTCTGTAATCAGGCTGTCAACGCCGAAGTCGGCGAGTCTGCGCATCAGCGCGGGCTCGTTGACTGTCCACACCGACACATGCAGCCCCTGACGCTGCGCCTTCTGCAGGCGTTCCGGCGTACACAGCGTCCAGTTCAACGCAAGAATTTCACAGCCGTAGCTTTGCGCGACTTTCAAAGGGTCGAGCCAGGCGTACTCGGCCACCAATCCGCGCGACACGTCCGGCACCAAATCCAGTGCAGCCTTCAACACCTCCCGTGAACTCGAGGTGATGGTAATCTTATCGAGCATGCCGAAGCGTTGAGCCATCTCACGAATCGCCAGCACGGTGGTCGCGGCGCGGGTGCGCGAAGCGCTTTTGACTTCCAGTTGCCAGTGCTCGAAGTCGCATTTTTCGAACAACTCTTCCAGCGTCGGGATTGGACACGGTTTGATCCAGCCCGGGCCACCCTTGCGTGCGTCGTAGGTCACCAGGTCTTTTGCTGTGTGTTCGACGACCTTGCCACGGCGTTCGGTGGTGCGCTTGAGCGTCGGGTCATGAATGACCATCAGCTCGTTGTCCCTGGACAGGTGCAGGTCCAGTTCGCAACGGCGCACGCCGTGCTTGAGACATTCCTGAAAGCTGGTCAGGGTGTTTTCCGGTGCTTCGCCCTTGGCGCCGCGATGGCCGTAAATGAGGGTCACGGGTTCTTCCTTAATTAAATGCCGGATTCGTTTTGTTCGCGGGCCAGACGTCTTTCCTGGGCCTGCTTCTGCAAAATATAACGGGCGAGCAACTGCCGCTGGGCATCGGTGGGGCGCTGGAACTCGGTGCCCACGTCATAACCGTCGCCCTTCGCATCGCAATGGGTAACACGTGCACGTAACAACAGGCCCAGCGCTTGCGGCATCAGCACCAGTTTTACTGAGAGGTGCGCGCCCGTAGCAATCGGCGTCGGGTAATGGAACTCCACGCCCCCTTCGGAAATGATCACCGGTTGCGGCTCGCCGATTTGCCCGAGCACGCCGATCGCGATGACCTGGCTGAGCAGGTCGATGCGTTTGTTCTGCGATTTCAGGAAAGCGGAGATGTTGCGATCGCGCTCACTGATCTGACGCAGCAAGTGTTGCGACTCGAATTCATTCAGGTGCAATTCACTGAGCAGGTTGAAGAGTGGAGATGCATCCTGCAACACTTCCTGGTCTGCAGCTTCGGGAGCGGACAGGGGCCGAATTTCCAGTGCGATCGAATCCTCGATACGGTAGTATTCGCGGCGATCTTCTTCATCTAATGTCGACATGGCGAACCCATGGTAGCGGCGGTGGTCTGAGTGTAAAGCTGGTTACCGACCCCCGCCACAAGGACGTTCCTTTTCCCTCCGAACAAGCCCCGACATGTTCAGACCTCTCTTCGTATTTATTGGCACGCGTTATACCCGTGCAAAGCGTCGCAATCATTTTGTGTCGTTCATTTCCCTGACTTCGATGATCGGACTGGCCCTCGGCGTGGTCGTGATGATCGTCGTACTGTCGGTCATGAACGGCTTCGATCATGAGATGCGTACCCGCGTGCTGGGCATGGTGCCCCACGCGACCATCGAGTCCGGTGAACCGATCAACGACTGGCAGAGCCTCGCGGCCAAGGTCAAGCAGAACCCTCAGGTGACGGCCATTGCGCCGTTCACGCAAATGCAGGGCTTGCTGACCAACAACGGCAAGGTCTCCAAAGTGCTGCTTAATGCCATCGACCCGGCGCTGGAGCGGCAGGTCTCGATCATCGACCAGTTCATGCTGCAGGGCCGACTCGACGACCTCGCGCCCGGCAGCTTCGGCATCGTGATCGGTGACAAAGCCGCCGCCAAGCTTGGCGCGGCAATCGGTGACAAGCTGACGTTCGTTGCACCGGAGGTCACTGTGACCCCGGCCGGCATGTTCCCGCGGATGAAGCGCTTTACCGTGGTCGGCATTTTCCATGTCGGCGCCGGTGAAATCGACGGTTACCTGGGCGTCACCAACCTGCAGGACCTGGCGAAGCTGCACCGCTGGAAACCCGATCAGGTGCAGGGCATCCGCCTGAAGTTCGACGACCTGTTCCAGGCGCCACGCACGGCCTGGAACATCGCCCAGCAGCTCGGCGAAGACCGCTACTACGCCCGCGACTGGACTCGCACCCACGGCAATCTGTATCAGGCGATCCGCATGGAAAAAGCCATGATCGGTTTGCTCCTGCTGCTGATTGTCGCGGTGGCCGCGTTCAACATCATCTCCACGCTGGTGATGGTGGTGAACGACAAGAAAGGTGACATCGCCATTCTGCGCACCCTTGGCGCCACGCCGGGGACGATCATGGCGACGTTCATGGTTCAGGGCACGGTGATTGGTGTCGTCGGCACGCTGATCGGCGCCGTGGTCGGGATCTTTGCCGCGCTGAATGTCAGCGCCGCGATTTCGGCGCTTGAAGGCCTCATCGGGCACAAATTCCTCAACGCCGATGTGTACTTCATCGATTACCTGCCGTCGCAGGTGCAGAGCCAGGATGTGTTGATGGTCTGCGCCGCCGCGTTGGTTCTGAGTTTCCTCGCCACCCTGTATCCAGCCTGGCGTGCTGCACGCACCCAGCCTGCGGAGGCGCTACGTTATGAGTGAGTCGGGCATGAGTGATAAAGCAATCTTGAGCTGCCGTAATCTGGGCAAATCCTACGAGGAAGGCCCAGAGTCGGTGGAGGTCCTGGCCGGTCTGCAACTCGAGTTGCATCCGGGTGAGCGTGTCGCGATTGTCGGCACCTCGGGCTCGGGCAAAAGTACCTTGCTGAACTTGTTGGGCGGTCTCGATACACCGTCGAAGGGCAGCGTCTGGCTGGCAGGCGAAGAACTGTCGGCCCTCAACGAAAAGGCGCGCGGCCTGCTGCGTAACCGGTCGCTGGGTTTCGTTTACCAGTTCCACCATCTGCTGCCGGAATTCACCGCGCTGGAAAACGTCTGCATGCCGTTGTTGATCGGTAAAACGCCGATCCCTGAAGCGCGCCAGCGTGCGACAGCATTGCTGGAGCGGGTAGGGCTGGGCCATCGCCTGGAGCACAAACCTTCGGAATTGTCCGGTGGCGAACGTCAGCGTGTGGCGATTGCCCGTGCGCTGGTGAACAAGCCCGGTCTGGTGATGCTCGATGAGCCGACCGGCAACCTCGATTCCCATACCGCGCAAGGCATTCAGGATCTGATGCTCGAACTCAGCACCTCGATGCGCACCGCGTTCCTGGTGGTAACTCACGACATGAATCTGGCTCGTCAGATGGATCGCGTCCTGCACTTGCAGGAAGGCTGCCTCACCCCGATCTGACTGACCGAAACCCGACCGCACTGAGGTGCGTCGGGTCTTTTATTTTTATACGGTGCCCCAGCGAATGTTCAGACCGTTATCGATCTTTATCGGCACACGCTATACCCGCGCCAAGCGCCGCAATCGCTTTGTTTCCTTCATATCGATGACCTCGATGATCGGCCTCGCCCTGGGTGTGTTGGCGATGATTGTGGTGTTGTCGGTGATGAATGGTTTTCAACGCGAAATGAGCTCGCGCATTCTCGGCATGGTGCCGCACGCGACCATCGTCGGCGTCAACCCGATTGACGACTGGCAACCGGTGGCCGCCGCCGCGATGAAAAATCCCGAAGTGACGGCCGCCGTGCCGTTCACCGAGATGGAAGGCATGCTGTCCTACAAAGGCGCGATGCAGCCGATTCAGGTCAGCGGCGTCGATCCGGCCCTCGAGGGCAAGGTCTCGATTGTGGCCAAGCACATTGTTCAGGGACGACTGGATGCCTTGAAACCGGGCGAGTTCGGCGTGGTGATCGGTGAGATCACCGCGCGGCGTTTCCGCCTCAATGTCGGCGACAAGATCACCCTGATCGTGCCGGAAGTCAGCACCGCACCGGGCGGCATCACCCCGCGCATGCAGCGGCTGAACGTCGTCGGCGTGTTCAAGGTGGGTGCCGAACTGGATGGCTCGATGGCGCTGATTCACGTCGCTGATGCCGCGCAGATGCAGCATTGGCAGCCCAATCAGGTGCAAAGCGTCCGTTTGGCGGTCAAGGATTTGTACGGGGCGCCGAAGGTCTCCAGCGATATTGCCAGTGGACTGGGTACGGCGTACCGAGCTGACGACTGGACTCACACCCAGGGCAGCCTGTTCAGCGCCATGAAAATGGAAAAAACCATGATCGGCCTGTTGCTACTGATGATCGTCGCGGTGGCGGCGTTCAATATCATCGCGACCCTGATCATGGTGGTGAACGAGAAGGGCGCGGACATCGCGATCCTGCGCACTATCGGCGCTACGCCACGGCAGATCATGGCGATCTTCATGGTTCAGGGTACGGTGATCGGCATCGTCGGCACCTTGCTCGGCGGCGTGCTGGGCGTGATCGCCGCGCTGAACGTCAGTGAGTTGGTCGGCTGGGTTGAGCGCGTCAGCGGCCAGCACATCTTCAGTTCCGACGTGTACTTCGTCAGCAACTTGCCGTCGGAGCTGCAGGCGGGGGATGTGGTGTTGATCTGCTCGGCGGGGTTTGTGTTGAGCTTTCTGGCGACGCTGTATCCGGCGTGGCGAGCGGCCAAGAT
>JALYPE010000311.1 GCA_030856525.1 Pseudomonadota bacterium
CGGCATCGGCCATCAACTGCGTGGTGCCAGCGCCAAGCAGCACGGAAAGACCGTTGTAGGGAATATTCCAGACCAGTTTTTGCCAGCGCGCCTGGTGCAGGTTCGCCATGGCCTGGGATTCGATGCCGGCGCTGCGAAACAACCCCGCGCCCTCTTCGACCATTGCCATGCGCGCCGGTTCGTCTGCGGCGGGGCCACTATGGTAGCCGACGTTCACCGTGCCCAGGGCCTGATGGGTGATCGCGCCCGGTTCGGTGCGATGGACGCAGACGAGGCATAGCCCGCCAAGAATATGCAGCGAATCGGGCAGCAACGCGCGGAGGCTGTCTTCGACGTCCAGACCATTTTGCAGCAGCAACACCTTGGCGTTCGGCGCGGCCGCCGCAATCAGCGCCGGTGCGAGGTCGGCATTGCTGGTGGTTTTCGCGCCGACCAGCAGCCAGTCGCAGGGCGGCATGTCTTGCGCCGATGAGTAAGCCTGAACCGGGTTCAACGTCAGCGCACCGTGCACGGCACTGTCAACGTGCAGCCCGCGTTCGGCCACCGCCGTAAACTCGCTGCGTAGCAAAAAATGCACGTCGAAGCCAGCACGGGCCAGCATCACCCCGTAAAAACCGCCAATGGCACCGGTGCCGATGATTGCGACTTTCGGCCTGGCAATTACATCCGTCATGGCAACTCCTCCGCTGTTCTGAGCAATGCCTGTCGGACGGCTTCATTGAGCTCCGCGGCGATCAGGCGTGATTGCAAGACTCCGAAGAACTCACCATCACGCACTACATAGAGTGCGGGCAAATGAAAAACCCGATAACGCTCGACCACCCCGCCATTGTCTCCGGCGTCAATCCAGCACACCCGGTCAACATTCAGTTCGAGCCCCGGCAGTTGCGCACGCGCGTAGCGACAACTGGCGCAGCCGACGCTGGTAAAAATCACCAGCGAAACCCCACTCATTGCCAGCAGCCGTTGGTCGGCGTCGAAATCAGTCAGTTCGGATTCGACCACTATACTGGGGGAAATAATGTCAGATCGCCGACACAGGGAGTCCGTGTTCATGGGACGCTTCATTCCTCATCCTGACGATGTGCCTGTTGAATTGACGTTGCTCACACCTGAGTGTATTTCGCGGCAACAGCTGCACACTATCAGCCTCGGGGGCATGGCTTGCAATTACCACCGCGCATGGCGTCACGGGACTGCATTGGAAGTGCGCATGCCCACGTTGAACCCCGACGCGCGCTATCCCGGCTATGTCGCCTGGTGCCTGCGCCGCAAGCGCGGCTATCTGGTAGGCATTGCCTTTGTCGACGAACAGACACTTTTCAGCGCGCGGATGAACGAGCAGGTTTGCCAGATCGAACGTTATTGCCGCATGCACGACACACATAACGATCTGCAGGATATCCAGGCACTCGCCCTCGAATGGGTCCGGGAACACGCCGACGAGTTCTCCCATGACACGGTTCGCAAGGCTTTTGCACAGCCTGTGCTGGATTAAACCCTTGTCTGCCCATTGTCGAGCCACGGTGTAACGCGCTAAGGTTCGGCTCCCCGACGCGCTTAAATTTGCTGTGCTCCGCCGCGCGGGTTCGCTGGCGGCCGGCACCCGTGACCTGACGAGTAAACGATGGCTGATTTACCGATCAACGACCTAAACGTCGCTTCCAACGAGACGCTGATCACTCCCGATCAGCTCAAGCGTGACATCCCCCTGAGCGACGCCGCCCTGCGCACCGTCACCAAGGGTCGCGAAGTCATTCGCAATATTCTTGATGGCACCGACCACCGCCTCTTCGTCGTCATCGGGCCTTGCTCGATCCACGACATCAAGGCAGCCCACGAATACGCCGAGCGCCTGAAAGTGCTCGCGGCGGAAGTGTCCGATACCTTGTATCTGGTCATGCGCGTGTATTTCGAGAAGCCACGTACCACCGTTGGCTGGAAGGGCTTGATCAACGATCCGTACCTGGACGACTCGTTCAAGATTCAGGACGGTCTGCACATCGGTCGTCAGTTGCTGCTGGACCTGGCCGAAATGGGCCTGCCAACTGCGACCGAAGCATTGGACCCGATCTCCCCGCAGTATTTGCAGGACCTGATCAGCTGGTCGGCCATCGGCGCGCGCACCACCGAATCCCAGACTCACCGTGAAATGGCTTCCGGCCTGTCTTCGGCGGTCGGCTTCAAGAACGGTACTGACGGCGGCCTCACCGTCGCGATCAATGCGCTGCAATCGGTCTCAAGCCCGCACCGTTTCCTCGGCATCAACCAGGAAGGTGGCGTGTCGATCGTCACCACCAAGGGCAACGCCTACGGGCACGTGGTATTGCGTGGTGGCAACGGCAAGCCGAATTATGATTCGGTCAGTGTCGCGTTATGTGAGCAGGCGCTCAACAAGGCGAAGATCAAGCCGAACATCATGGTCGATTGCAGCCACGCGAACTCCAACAAGGACCCGGCCCTGCAACCGCTGGTCATGGAAAACGTTGCCAACCAGATCCTCGAAGGCAACCAGTCGATTATCGGCCTGATGGTCGAGAGTCATTTGAACTGGGGTTG
>JALYPE010000321.1 GCA_030856525.1 Pseudomonadota bacterium
GCCGACGACAGCACTCCGCAAAAACTCGAAACCGAAGGCGACACGGTCAAGGGATCACGCTTCACCTACGCCACCGGCACCCTGGCCTTGTGGTCGGCCAAGGACAATTACGTCGATGCCGATGGCAAAGTCCTGAGCGACAACCAGTACCAGCACCTCTCCATCGCCAATCCGAAAACCGCGCCTTATGGTTTGGCCGGCACGCAAGTACTGGCCAGACTGGGCCTGACCGACAAGGTTCAAGCCAAGCTGGTCGAAGGCCAGAGCATCTCTCAGGCCTATCAGTTCGTTTCCACCGGCAACGCGGAGTTGGGCTTTGTTGCCTTGTCGCAGATCTACAAAGACGGCAAAGTCACTGGCGGCTCGGCATGGATCGTTCCGGCCGACATGCACGACCCGATCAAGCAAGATGCGGTGATCCTGAACAAAGGCAAAAACAACCCGGCCGCCAAGGCATTGGTGGATTACCTCAAGGGGCCGAAGGCCGAGGCGGTTATCAAGTCCTACGGTTACCAACTCTAAATGACGTTATCGAGTGCCGATTTATCCGCGATCTGGCTGACCTTTAAACTGGCCTCGCTGACGACGGTCATCCTGCTGATCATCGGCACACCGATTGCTTTGTGGCTCTCGCGCACCCGGTCCTGGTGGCGGGGTCCGGTCGGGGCCATAGTCGCCCTGCCCCTGGTGTTGCCACCGACCGTAATCGGCTTTTATCTGTTGCTTGCATTGGGCCCGAACGGGTTCGTCGGTCAGTTCACGCAGGCGCTGGGCCTGGGCACGCTGACCTTCAGTTTTACCGGGCTGGTGATGGGTTCGGTGATCTACTCAATGCCCTTCGTGGTCCAGCCGCTGCAAAACGCCTTTTCCGCTATCGGCACTCGCCCTTTGGAAGTGGCGGCGACCTTGCGCGCCAATCCTTGGGATACTTTTTTCAGTGTGATCCTGCCGCTCGCACGACCGGGATTCATCACCGCTGCCATCCTTGGCTTCGCGCATACCGTGGGTGAATTCGGCGTGGTGCTGATGATCGGCGGCAACATTCCCGACAAAACCCGCGTGGTGTCGGTGCAGATCTACGATCACGTCGAAGCGATGGAATACGCCCAGGCCCATTGGCTGGCCGGCGCGATGCTGGTGTTTTCATTTGTCGTGCTGCTGGCGCTCTATTCCAGCCGTAAAACCAAAGCAGGCTGGAGCTGATCGATGATCCATATGCGCCTTGCGGTGAACTATTCCCCCTTCGCCCTGACCGTCGACCTGCAACTGCCCGGCCGTGGCGTGACGGCGCTCTACGGCCATTCCGGCTCCGGCAAGACCACCTGCCTGCGCTGCATCGCCGGACTCGAACGTGCCGATCGCGCATTCATACAGGTCAAGGGTGAAGTCTGGCAGGACAGCGACAACAATGTGTTTGTGCCACCGCACAAGCGCGCTGTGGGTTATGTGTTTCAAGAGGCGAGTCTGTTTCCGCATCTTTCTGTGCAGGCCAATCTGGAGTTCGGTTTAAAACGGGTTCCCAAACAACAACGCCGGGTGAACATGGCGCATGCCACCGAAATGTTGGGGATCGGCCATTTGCTGCAACGACATCCGCACAATCTCTCGGGCGGCGAGCGCCAGCGGATTGGCATTGCCCGCGCGCTGCTCACCAGCCCTGAACTGCTGTTGATGGATGAACCGTTGGCCGCGCTGGACGCTCAGCGCAAAAGTGAAATCCTGCCGTACTTGCAACGCCTGCACGACGAACTCGACATCCCGGTGCTGTACGTCAGCCATTCCCAGGATGAAGTCGCGAGACTGGCCGACCACATTGTGTTGCTGAGCGACGGCAAAGCGCTGGCCAGCGGTCCTGTTGGCGAAACCCTGGCACGACTGGATTTGCCGTTGGCGATGGGTGATGACGCGGGTGTGGTCATCGAGGGCCACGTCAGTGAATACGACGGCGATTACCAGTTGCTGACGTTGCAACTGCCTGGCACGGCGTTAAACATTCGCGTCGCGCACACGCCGATGCACATTGGGCAGACGCTGCGCTGCAAGGTCCAGGCGCGTGATATCAGCCTTAGCCTGCAAACTGTAGAGCACAGCAGCATTCTCAATCGCCTGCCCGTGACAGTGATCAGCGAACTGGCCGCCGACAATACCGCCCACGTGCTGATTCGACTGGACGCGGCCGGCACGCCGCTGCTGGCGCGAATCACCCGCTACTCTCGAGATCAATTGAATGTGCGCCCCGGACAACAACTCTGGGCACAGATCAAAGCGGTGGCGGTACTGGCGTAAATTCGCTGGCACGACTGCAAGAGCGTGCGGTCAATGGCTTATCGGCCCTCTGATCTTCGCCAAGGATTACCGCCATGCCCGATTCCGCACTACTCGACGGACTCCCGCCCGACCTGCATTACGTTGACGACACGCTGCCCGGCATCACTCGCAAGAAATTGCGCGGCAAGTTCTGCTATTTCGATCCAAGCGGTCAACGCATTACTGACCCCGATGAAGTGAAACGCATCAATGCCCTCGCCGTCCCTCCAGCCTATACCGATGTGTGGATCTGCGCCGACCCTCGCGGGCACCTGCAAGCGACGGGGCGCGATGCCCGTGGACGCAAGCAATACCGTTATCACACGCGTTGGCGCGAAGTGCGCGATGCCGACAAATACTCGCGCCTTTACCAGTTCGGCCTGGCTTTGCCGAAATTGCGCAAGCAACTCGAAGCGCTGCTGGATGCGCCGGGTTTCAGCCGCGATAAAGTCATGGCCACGGTAATTACCTTGCTTGATGCGACGCTGATCCGTGTCGGCAATACCCAGTACGCCCGGGACAATCGGTCCTATGGGCTGACCACGTTGCGCAACCGCCACGTTGAAATCAACGGCAGCGCGATCCGCTTCCAGTTTCGCGGCAAGAGCGGCGTCGAGCATGCAATTACTGTGAAGGACCGGCGTCTGGCGCGGATCGTCAAACGCTGCCAGGAAATTCCGGGGCAGAATCTTTTTCAGTATCTGGATGAGAATGGCGAACGCCACACGGTCAGTTCGTCCGACGTTAATGCGTATCTGCAGACGTTGACCGGGGCAGATTTCACCGCCAAGGATTACCGCACCTGGGCCGGCAGTGCACTGGCATTGTCGGTTTTACGCAAGTTGCACTGGCAACCGGAAACGGACGCAAAGCGTCATGTAGTGGAAATGGTGAAGAGCGTTTCGCAGCAGCTGGGCAATACGCCCGCCGTGTGCCGCAAATGTTATATCCACCCTGCCGTGATGGACGGTTTCCTCGCGGGTGCACTTGAGCAGTTGCCGCGGCCGAGAGTGCGCAAAGGGCTCAAGGCCGAAGAAGTGGCCCTGGCGATGTTTCTGGAGAAAGCCATGGAATCGGCAGAGGCAGTACAAGTCCTACGCTCCGCGGCCGAATCGACAAGTTGATCCGTACATTCTTTGCAGGACGACGAATGACTTCTATAGTTGGTGTGGATATAAATCTGCTTCGGTGAGGCCATGGAAGACATTTTCGTCGTGAAGCGTTGCAACAAAATCATCATTCATGGTCGCCGAGCCGGAGAAGCCAGTCACCCGCCGCCCGATGCCGAAGTCTGGTATCGCATCGCCGATACTCGCACCCAGGGCTTCATTGGCAATGGATTCGACACCGAAAAGGCCGCCGAACGTGAGTGCAGGCAATTGAATGCGCGTTCGCAGTTATCCGCCCTGCAAGACTGACCCCACGGTCTATACTGACGCATAGCCCAAGGACCGGCGATTATCAGCAGCAAGCTCGCTCCCGGCGGGCTTTTTGTTGCCATTACACGATTTCTTCAACGGAGGTGTTCACCATGTCCGAAAAAGAGTCCATCACCACCCTGCTCACCTTGCTTGATACCCGTCAGGCGCGCCTTGCTGCCGCATGCAAGGAAATCGCCGACTGGGTCGACCATCAAGGGGGCCATCCGACAGCGCTGAGAATCCGTGATCGTCTCAACGAAGTTGAAAAAGACGCGCCACTGATACGCAACACATTGTCATCTCTGAAACCTGTCGACCGGCCACTGCCGCGGTTCAGATGAGCGACATTTTTTTTGAATCCGCAGTACGGGAAAATTCAGGACGCATGAACGGCGGCCATTGTGTCACCGGGTGCGTCCTTGCCTGAACAGCACACCGCATCATGTCACCCAGCCGAGCGCTGGTATTTTTTTGACTTGGATTTCACATGGCGTTCACAAACGAAGCAGTACAGTCCACCTACTCCTTCTGATGAACCCCCCTTGGCCCGCCCGCATGCGGGCCATTTTTTTGCCCGCTGTTATCGTTCAGGCAAGAAAAGCTAAAATTCAGAAGCCAGAAACAAACAAGGGCTTGCATCAGCTTTCGCCGGCAAACCCTTGATTTAAAGATGGTGCCCGAAGCCGGAATCGAACCGGCACGCCCTTACGAGCGGGGGATTTTAAGTCCCGAGGGAAAATCAATCAGGCTGCGGCCTGTGATAGTTTTTCTAGTCCGCAATCAACTTCAATTGCCTGCCATACAGCCCAATGTTTCCGCATACCTTGGAAAGATTGCGGACCGGAAAATGTCCCGTTTTTAGGGGGAGTGACATGTTCTTCTGCGTCTGCGCATGACGCTCACATTATGCAGATTCGGCATATCATTGGAGGAATGCGACCACGAAGAGGACCCACCATGTCAAGGTGACCGGGGGTCGTATGTAACCTGTTGATGCACAAGGAAAAGTATCAGAATTTCACCCTGTCGAAAACGCCCGCTTCACCCTATAAAAATCAATAACCTAGCGTTGTATATTCCTACAGCAGTACCCTTCCCGGCGTCCTGCCGACTGACCACCTTCCCTCCCTACTGCTACCCTGTCCCCATCAATGGAGGACATCAATTGCCCAACTCAGACTTGCTCCCTTCCCTGCTCTACAAGATCAACGAAAACCAGCTCGCGCTCGAGGCGGCCATCATGGAACTGTCCAACTGGGTCGAGCAGCAAGGATCGTCCGAAGTCGCTGACAACGTGCGCGGCGCACTGGACACCATCGACAAGAATGAAGATTTCATCAAGCTGACGCTCGCGGTACTGATGACACCGGACTGAAAGCTCACGGGTATCAATTGATTCATAGCTGCCCATGGCCAAGGGCCCCAGTCGAACCAAAGCGGCCTTTCATCACTGGCTGGAAAGCGGCGACCTGGTTCCTGAGATAGGCAGTCAAATCACGAAACGGTTTTCGCCATCTCGGAGGTAGCCGCCAGCCCCGTCCTCCATTCACCGCTCGCTCAATCCGTGGGGTCAGCTCCATTAGCGTTGCTTCAAACGCCAACTGATTGTCGTAAACGCGCTAAGGACATCAGGTAGACGGTATTCATTGGGCATCGGTTCGGTTCTAGGACGTGAAAACGTAGCAGCAGCTAGATAGTGACACTGCATGTCATTCCCAATGACGTGCCTGTCCCGCCAAAAAGCAGGGATCTATGCACCGGATTTTCTGAAGACGCGAGATGTCTGCGGGAAATGCAATAGTAATTTGGGTCTATTCGTCGACGCGTCCTTCGAGAAGAACTGGATGGTCTCAAATTGGCTGAGGACGCTGCGTCTGCTTTTTACGATCCAGAGCACCCTGTTGGTCTTCCATTGATCTGCATGGGTAATTGCGACCTTAATCCCCCGGACTCCCTGAAGGTTATGTTTGCGAGTCTTGGCTCTGGCCGCTCGGGGAGCAAGTCTATTGGCTATGACCTCATGACGAGCAGTTGTTCGGGTTAGTTGGGGGAAACCCGCGGACAGCTAAAACGGTTGAACTCGGGCTTATTTTGCCCGCTGTCCGCTACCCGCTCGACGAACGTCGTGAGTAGCCAGAGGTCAAACGGATACACGTCACTAAGGAGACGTCTGATGGTTACTCACTTCAAAGTAGGCGGGCATCTGGCCTGCGGTCACAATGGCAACCAACTCACCTCGACCACTGAACTGGCCCGCGTGAAATGCAGAAGCTGCCGCAACACCGACGCGTTCAAGGACGCACGCAAAAACCAACGCAATTTGGCAAAACGCACGTCTCGCAAAGCCAAAATCATTAACACGGCTAATGACTGGCGGGCGGCGTGGACCGAGCGACTCACCGCCATGACCGGGCGACAA
>JALYPE010000327.1 GCA_030856525.1 Pseudomonadota bacterium
CCAGCAACACCCGACACAGACCGGCGATGGTCAGCAAAGCAAACCCCAGTACCATCGCACTGGAGGCCTGCAGCGGCCGACCGGTATGGCCGAGACTGACCCGCGCAATCATCGCCAGAATCAACCCGCCAATGGCGCCAACCGCCAGGGCGTGCGTCGCCAGACTTTGCTGCGCCAGAATGCCGAGGTGCCACAGAGCCATGGCCAGCGCGGCCACCGCCAGCCAAATGTACGAAACATAAAGTGACCACAACAGCGGCACGCGCCATATGCCCCGGTCGTGCCAGCGCCAGAGGCGTTGCAGGTGCAATCCGCCCAGCAGACCAAAGAGGCCTGCCAGCCATCGTGACGGCTGATCGTTCAAGCCAGCGGCGAAAGACACGGCAACAAGTAATCCGCCGATCAACAGAAGACGTGTCGGCAACACAGGCATCGTCGCGGGAGCGGGACGATTGAGGCCCCTCTGGATGAAGAACGGAATCACCCGACCGCCAATCACGCTCATCAGCGCACCCACCAGCCAAACCGCGGCCAGCACACCATCGCGCTGCAGTCCGGCATTGTCGGAAGAAATCCCGGCGAGCGTCATCGCCTGACATCCCGCCAATAATATGAGCACCAGCAAAATTGGATAATTGTCGCGCTTGCGCGCCGCGACCAGATCCCGGCCCAACACCCAGGCCAGCAATGGCAGAAACGGTATTTGCAAGGTTAACAAGACAGCGGATGGCAGCGGCAACAGCCAGGCAAAACGCGCCAATAACCACACCAGCAGCAGCCCGATCAGTGGCCAACCCTGCAGACCCGGTCGTCCCGTCCAGTTCGGCACCGCGGTCAATAGAAATCCGCCAATAATCGCCGCCGCGAAACCGAAAGGCATCTCATGCCGATGCCACGCGGGCATTCCGCCGGGCGTTTGGGCATCCGGCCAATGGCCATAGAGCCACAAGCTCCAGATCGCCACGGCAACCAGCGCAAAACCGGCGCCAGCGAGAAAAAATGTGCGAAAGCCCAGGCTGAAGACTGGCGCTGCTGCGACGCGGCTGATCATGCCAGCGACCCGACGTGTCTGTTGCCCAAACGGTATTGCGCCAGCAGGCGCATGACGTAACCGATTTTGATCAGGGTCGGCCCAACAATAGTGCCCGCGTGCATCAGCACTTGCACGACAATGGGCAGATGTCCGTTATAGAGGTAAGCGCCGTAGATCCCGACCAACAAAAGAGTGAGGCCAGCCCAAAGAATTTTGCTCGACAGGTGCAGGACGTTTTGTGGGTTACTGAAGTAAGCAAACATTTTTCGTACTCCTGAAGCGTTGATATGTAGTGAGAATACTTCAGGTTTCGTGCCAAATAATTAATGCATAAGGATCAGTGAGTTACCCTGGAAGAGGTCATTTTGACTTAAACCGGGATTGGTCGGATAGACTCGCAGCTGGTCATTCTGACTCGACTTGAATGTCGACCTGTGTGCAAGGTCGCATCCATCATGGGTGACGCTGGACAACGGCATCTTAAGAAAGCTGTACATCTGGCCCCGGAGCCTGCGACCAACCACGCGTCGAGGTTTTTTATCAGCGCATTTGTCGATGCTGATCGGCCGGAATACACTCCCGAGCAGGCCCGCCGAGAACCGCCGCCATGAAGCCTCCCTCTGTAAAAAATGCCGACACAGCGCCCCGCTTCTGGCGCGATGACGCCCTGCCCTTCATCGAAGCCCGTGCCATCGCCGACGGCCGCGAAGTCTGCTACACCCGGCATTCCCACGCGCATTTTTCTATCGGCGCAATTACCGCCGGGCGCAGCACTTATGTGCATGAGCAGATGATTTGTGAGGTCAGCACCGGCACGGTCGTATTGATGAATCCTGGTGACGTGCACGCTTGCAATCCGGTCGACAACCAACCTTGGTCGTACCTGATGCTCTATGTGCAAACGTCATGGCTCAGCGACCTGCAGCAACAGCTGGGGTTCAGCCCAGACCAAGTGTTTCGCCGGTTTACCAAAACTCACACCATAGATGTCAGCCTGTTTGACGGACTGAAAAATCTTTACACCGTGCTGATCGACACCGACCAGGACATCCTGCGCAAACACAGCGCAGCGGTGGAGTATTTCACCGAGGTGCAACAATGCCTCAACCCAAGCGAGCAACCGTTGCGCGAAGCCAATACCCGGCTGGAACGCGCGGCCGAATACATTCGTGAAAACTGCACGCAGATGCTCAAGCTGGAAGATATTTGCGAGGCGGCGCAGCTGTCGCCGTCGTATCTGATACGCGCCTTCAAACAGCATTTCGGCATGACGCCTCACGCGTTTCTGGTCAACCGACGCATTCAGTTCGCACAAGAACAACTGCGCCGCGGCAGACTGATTGCCGATGTCGCCCTCGAAGCCGGTTTTGCCGATCAGGCGCACTTCCAGCGAGTTTTCAAACAGCATCTGGCGGCAACGCCCGGGCAGTATCAGCGTTAAAGGCCTATGTGTGAGCCGCACGTGCAAGGCAACTTAACTGCCTACGCGATTACAGAGTTGAGACAGGGCCGCTTTAACACGCTGGACCGGGCGACAGAAAACCTCTTGAACGGTTTGGGCTGACGACGGACGCGCGCAGCCGGACGGGCGCCAGTGTCAGGAATAAATCAGATACCCGGCGCTGAGGGCCAACAACATCGCCATCAACCGGTTGAACCAGCGCAGGTGACGGGCATTGGTCAGGTATTCCCCCAGAAACGTCCCGGCATAGGCCCAGCAAGCGACCGACAGATAACAGATCACCAGGTAAACCGCCGCAAACTGCCACACCAGGCGCGTGTCACCATCCGCGACGAACGCGCCCATGCCGGCAACGCATGCCAGCCAGGCTTTCGGGTTGAGCCATTGCATGACGGCGCCGTAGAGCATCGAAGGCGCTGTACTGGCCTTCTTGCTTTCCAGCTCACCGTTGTCCGCCGCCAGTTTCCAGGCCATGAACAGCAGAAACGCGACACCCGCCACCTGCACCACTTTGGTCATGGCCGGCCACATTGCCAATACCTCGTGCAGACCCAGCCCCATCAGCAGCAGTAGCGCCACAAAACCCAGAGTCGCCCCTGCCACGTGCCGCTGACTGGCACGAAATCCGTACTGCGCGCCGGAACTCAACGCGACGATATTCACCGGCCCCGGCGTAATCGACGCCACCAACGCAAACGCCGCCATCGACACCATTACACTCATCACACACCTGCTCCATTGCGTTGAACAAGGCCGCAATGTAGCGACCTGTCCGGCGCAGGTATTGAACAAAACTACCCTTCACACCGGCACCCCGTAGCAGCTGCCGAAGGCTGCGTCGGCGGTCAACTCGATGGCCGGTGATAATCATTGATACCGACTACGTCCGACAGTGATCAACCCTGGCTATAGGCCCCGACGATCCGCTTAACGGCGATCAACGCCGTGCGCAACGAAGCCATATCCACCGAGCCCAGCGCCAACCGGATTGCATGCGGGACATTGGCTGCGATAGAGAATGGCTCAGCCGTTGAAACGGCTACATGCTCCTGCATCAATGCCACAGCGATCCGGTCGGCTCGAGCATCCTCGCCCAAGGGCATCCATAAAAAATACGAAACCGGATGGCTGACGTAATGCAGCCCCGTCAACACCTCCCTGGCGAGCGCCTGCCGGGCCTGCGCATCGGCACGCTTTTGCGCTTCCAGTGTGTACACGGTGCCATCGTCGAGCCAGGCGCAGGCAATCGCGGTCATCACCCCGGGTGTGTTCCAGGTGGTGGCGCGGATCGTGCGTTCCAATGCCGGCACGCGGTCTGTTGGCGCAGCGACGAAGCCAACGCGCAACCCCGTGGCGACATTCTTCGACAGCCCTGACACGTAAACCGTACGCTCCGGTGCCAGCTGCGCGAGCGGAGGCGGCGGGGCTACGGCAAGAAACGCGTAGGCGCCGTCTTCGATGATCAGCAGGTCGTGCTGACGGGCGATCGATACCAGTCGATCGCGCCACGCGGCGCTCTGCACCCAGCCGAGCGGATTGTGCAGCGTCGGCATGGTGTAGACGGCCCGTACCGGTCGACGCCGACAAAGGCTTTCTAGCGCGTCGAGATCAGGCCCGGTGTCGGTGGCCGCAATGGGCACTAGCTCCAGATGAAGTGCCTGGGCCAGCACTTTGAACCCCGAATAGGTCAATGCATCTGCCGCCACCACATCACCCGGCTTCAGCAACGCCATCATCGTTACAGCCAGGCCATGTTGCGCACCGCTGACGATCAGCACCTGCTCGGCCTGCACGTGCAAACCGCGTGTGAGCAAATGGTTAGCAACGGACATTCGCTCATGCTGACGCCCGGCATGGGGCTGGTAGCGCAGGTGCGCTTCGAGGCCGCCGGACAACGCAAGTTGACGCAAGCCATGGCGCAGCAGGTCAGCCTGCCCCGGCAATGACGGATAATTGAAACTGAGATCGAGCACGCCTGCTGCCACATCGGGCTGATCGACACCATGATTGGGCGGAAGCGACGTTTCGCGCACGAAAGTGCCGCGCCCGGCTTCACCGCTGACCAGCCCCATGGCTTCCAGCTCGGCGTACACGCGGCTGGCGGTGACCAGGGCCAACTTTTCCTTTGCGGCCAATTCACGGTGAGTGGGCAGACGAGTGCCAGGCGCCAGCCGTCCAGAACGGATGTCGGCGGCGTAGGCATCGACCAGCGATTTGTATCGTGCGCGGGGCATATTGAGATGTATCCATGACAATTTTTTGATTGTCTTGATAGTCGGTCATACGATGCACCGAAGGCAACCCGCCGATCAACCCATCAAGTGAGCACGCCATGGAACGAGCATCCCGCCTGGACAGCCAGGCCCGCGAGAAGACCTCCAGCGGCTGGATCAACGGCTTGATTGGCGTGCTGATTTTCAGCGGTTCACTCCCGGCTACGCGGGTGGCGGTGCTGGAATTCGATCCGGTGTTTCTCACCGTCGCGCGGGCGACCATTGCCGGCGTTCTGGCGCTGTGTCTGCTGTGGCTGTTCAAGCAGCAGCGCCCTGCCCGCGATCAATGGCTGCCGCTGCTGATTGTCGCGCTCGGCGTGGTGGTCGGGTTTCCACTGCTGACCGCGTTGGCGCTGCAGTATGTAACCTCCGCGCACTCGATCGTCTTCGTCGGCCTGCTGCCCTTGGCCACCGCCGCGTTCGGCGTTCTGCGCGGTGGCGAGCGACCTCGCCCGGTGTTCTGGGTGTTTTCGATTCTGGGCAGTCTGCTGGTGTGCGGTTATGCCCTGTCGCAAGGGATGACGGCCTCACCTGCCGGCGACATTCTGATGTTGCTGGCAATTCTGGCGTGCGGGCTCGGTTACGCCGAGGGTGCAAAACTGTCCAGAACACTCGGTGGCTGGCAAGTGATTTGCTGGGCGCTGGTGCTGTCGCTGCCGGTAATGGCGATGCTCACCGCTGTGCTCACGCCGGCGTCGTTCAGCGGGATCAGTACGCCAGCGTGGCTGAGCCTGGGTTACGTCTCACTGTTCAGCATGCTGATCGGGTTCGTGTTCTGGTATCGCGGACTCGCGCAAGGCGGGATCGCCGCTGTCGGCCAACTTCAGCTGTTGCAGCCCTTCTTCGGCCTGGCGTTGGCGGCCACATTGCTCCACGAGCCAGTGAGCCCGGGGATGCTGGTGGTGACATTGGCTGTGATTCTGTGTGTGGCAGGCGCGAAGAAATTCGCCAGGTAATCGACTGTACCGCGGATGACGTTTTCCACTGTATGGGTCGAACTGGAAGGCGGCTGTGGTAAAAATCTTGCTCGCGTCACTGGAGCCGATCATGGACCTCGCCACCCTCAGTTTTTTCCTCCCGGCCTGCTTCGCCCTGAACATGGCGCCCGGCCCGAACAACCTGTTATCGGTCAGCAACTCGACCCGCTACGGCTATCGCACCGCGTGCATCGCGGGGATTGGCCGTCTGCTGGCATTTGCCGGCATGATCGCTCTCGCGTCTGCGGGGTTAGCGGTGGTGTTGCAGACCTCGGAATTGCTGTTTTATGGGATCAAGATTGGCGGCGCGGCGTACCTGTTTTATCTCGCCTGGCAATTGTGGCGCGCGGATACCGGCCCCGGCGCCATCACCCAGGGCGCGCCTGCGGGATTAATGACGCTGGCTCGACAAGAGTTTCTGGTCGCTGCGGGCAATCCGAAAGCCATCCTCGTTTTCACTGCGTTTCTGCCGCAGTTCGTCGATCCGAATCAGGCGGTGACGCCGCAATTTGCCGTGCTTGGCGCACTGTTCCTGATGCTGGAATGGATTGCCATAGGTGCCTACGCCTACATGGGCCTGCACATGCGCCGCTGGTTCGCCAAGCCTCGGG
>JALYPE010000328.1 GCA_030856525.1 Pseudomonadota bacterium
CTCCCGCCGTCTGTCGTATCAAAGCTTTCCATTGCCTTCCAGTTGCCCCAACGGCACGCGCTTCTCTATCGCGCTCGACAACACAATCGAGGTCTTGCTGAAGCCGAACTTGGCGATCCGGTTGATCAACTCCTCCAGCTCCGGCATCGAGCCCACCGCCGCCTGCATGATGACGCAAGGATCGCCCGTGACCCGATGGCACTCGGTCAATTGCGGGATCTTGATCAGATCGTCGTAGGCCTTCTGATTGCCATGCTGGTTCAGGCGCAACTCGATAACGCATTGAATCGGCAATCCCAGCTTGGCCATGTCGACCTTCGCCTGATACCCGGTGATCACCCCGCACGCTTCGAGTTTGGCGACGCGTTCAGCCACGGCCGGGGCGGACAGGTTCACTTTGCGCGCGAGGTCGGCGTAGGACGCTCGACCGTTTTCCAGCAGAGCGCCAAGGAGCATGCGGTCGTATTTGTCCATGGTCGTATTCCTGAAAAATGACTGACTTTCGAAAGCACGGTTTATAGCGGTGATCTCCATGTTTTGAAAAGTGTACCGGCGCTATAAACAGGTTTTGTAACTTATTTTTCGCAGTTAGCCTTTTTAGAATAGTCGTTCAATTGTCCTGCCTGCGAGCTGCCCATGCCTGGCCCACGTCGCTTTCCCTTACCGCTGATCGCTGCCTTTTTCGCGCTGTATGTGATTTGGGGCTCGACCTACCTGGTGATTCGTATCGGCGTGGAATACTGGCCGCCGTTGTTGCTCGCGGGTGTCCGCTTCGTGATCGCCGGGTCCTTGATGTACGCTTTCCTGCGCTGGCGCGGTGCTCCGGCGCCGACATGGGCCCAGTGGAAAGCGGCGGGAATCATCGGGATTTTGCTGCTGACTTGCGGCAACGGTGCGGTGAGTGTCGCCGAACACACCGGCGTGGCCTCGGGCGTCGCGGCGCTGGCGGTGGCGACGGTGCCGTTGTTTACCTTGCTCTTCGGCTATTTCTGGGGCGCGCGCAATACCCGTCTTGAATGGGCCGGGATTGCGCTCGGGCTGATTGGCATTGGCATGCTCAATCTGGGCTCCAATCTGCAGTCGAGTCCGCTGGGCGCCGCATTGTTAATATTCGCGGCTGCGGCGTGGGCGTTCGGTTCGGTGTGGAGCAAACACTTGCCATTGCCTCAGGGCGCGATGGCCAGTGCCGTGGAAATGCTGGTCGGTGGCGTGGCGCTGTTGATCGGCAGTGCGCTGAGCGGGGAACACATGGAGACGTTGCCGCCCATCGAGGGCTGGGCAGCCCTGGCTTACCTGACCTTTTTCGGTTCGATCATTGCCTTCAATGCTTACATGTACCTGCTGAAAAACGTGCGTCCGGCGGCGGCCACCAGTTATGCCTACGTCAATCCGGCCGTAGCCGTTTTGCTGGGAATTGTGTTTGTCGGCGAGACCATCGGCATCGAGGAAGCATTGGCCATGCTGGTGATCATCAGCGCCGTGGTTTTGATCGGCCTGCCGCAATGGCGTCGCCCCGTGCAGAAACCGGCGGCCGTGGTGCCGACAGAATCGAGCGTGAATTAGGGTAAACTGCGCGCCATTGCACACTTGTATGCGCCCACTTGTGGCGCCCACTTGTGGCACCCACTTGTGGCACCCACTTGTGGCGCCCGCGCTGAATTTTCCTACGGTAAACCCATGACTTTCGCCACCCTTGGCCTGATCGAACCCTTGCTGCGCTCCCTCGAGACGCTCGGCTACCAGACCCCGACACCGGTTCAGGCGCAAGCCATTCCAGCGGTGCTGGCCGGTCGCGACCTGATGGCCGCGGCCCAGACCGGCACCGGCAAGACCGCCGGTTTCGCCCTGCCGCTCCTGCAGTTGCTGGCCATGGAAGGGCCGACAGTGGCCTCCAACTCGGTGCGCGCATTGATCCTGGTGCCGACCCGCGAACTGGCGGAACAGGTTCACGAAGCCGTTCGCCAATACGCCGAGAACCTGCCGCTGAGCACGTACGCGGTGTACGGCGGCGTCAGCATCAACCCGCAGATGATGAAACTGCGCAAAGGTGTCGACGTGCTGGTGGCGACCCCGGGTCGTTTGCTCGACCTGTATCGCCAGAAGGCCCTCAAGTTCAATCAGCTGCAAACCCTGATTCTTGACGAAGCCGACCGCATGCTCGATCTGGGTTTTTCCGAGGAGCTGGGGAATATTTACCGCGTGCTGCCGAAGCAGCGTCAGACGCTGTTGTTCTCCGCGACCTTCTCCGACGCCATCCGTTTGCTGGCCGGGCAGATGCTCAACGATCCACTGAGCATCGAAGTCAGCCCGCGCAACGTCGCCGCCAGCACCGTCAAGCAATGGGTTGTGGTGGTGGACAAGAAGCGCAAGCCAGAGCTGTTCATTCATCTGCTGCGCAAGGGCAAGTGGAAACAGGTGCTGGTGTTCGCCAAGACCCGTAATGGCGTCGACGCACTGGTGGAAAAACTCCAGGGCCTGGGCGTTAACGCCGATGGCATTCACGGTGACAAACCGCAGGCGACCCGTCAGCGTGCGCTTGATCGTTTCAAGGCCAGTGAAGTGCAGATTCTGGTGGCGACCGACGTCGCAGCCCGTGGTCTGGATATCGAAGATCTACCGTTGGTGGTCAACTTCGATCTGCCGATTGTGGCTGAGGACTACATCCACCGTATCGGTCGTACTGGCCGGGCGGGTGCGACCGGGCAGGCCATTTCGCTGGTGTGCGCCGATGAGGTGAATTTGCTGTCAGCCATCGAGACGCTGACCCGTCAGACGTTGCCCCGGCAGATGGAGCATGACTTCGAGCCGGAGCACCGTGTGCCGGATACCGACGCCAGTGGCCAGGTGGTGAAGAAGCCGAAGAAACCGAAAAAGCCGAAAACCACGAGTGGCGGTAAACGCAATCTGGGTAAGTGGGTAGAAAGCGGGGATGCTTCGGCGCCGGAGCCGTCGATCAAGCCTGTGCGCAAGGTGCCGGTGTTTAACACTGGGCCGCGTAAGAAAAAGCCTTGAGGTAGATGTCAGTTACAAGCTGCAAGCTAACCGCAATTAGCTTGCAGCCTGAAGCTTGCCGCTGCTCCTTAACCACTCCACCATGCCCAATCCCGCCGCCCGCCCACTGGCGAAACATGCCGTCAGCAGATACCCGCCGGTTGGCGCTTCCCAATCCAGCATTTCCCCTGCGCAGAACACGCCGGGCAGTTGCTTGAGCATCAAACGCTCGTCCATCGACTCGAACTTCACACCCCCGGCGCTGCTGATGGCTTCGTCCAGCGGGCGAGCTTTCACTAACGTCAGGGGTAATGCCTTGATCGCCCGGGCCAGCAATGCCGGATCGGCGAAGCTGGATGCCGGGGTCAGTTCACGCAGCAAAGCGGCTTTCACGCCATCAATCCCCAACTGACTGTGCAGGTGTTTTGACACCGAGCGCGAGCCACGCGGTTTGCTCAGGGCCGCTTGAATTTTATCCACAGGCCGGCCGGGCAGCAGATCGATATGGATTGTGGCGCTGCCCTGCACGTTGATGGCGTCACGGATCGGTGCCGACAGCGCATAGATCAAGCTGCCTTCGATTCCGGTCGCCGTGATCACGCATTCGCCGAGCCGAGGAACGTCGTCATTGAGACCGATAGCGATATTTTTCAGCGGGGCGCCGGCGAATTTGCTGACCATCAGTCCACTCCAGGCCTTCACTTCGAAGCCACAATTGCTCGGTTGCAGCGGCGTCAGTCCTACGCCTTGTTTCTCCAATGCCAGCATCCACGCACCGTCCGAACCGAGGCGAGACCAACTACCGCCACCGAGGGCCAGCAACGTTGCATCCGGCGTCAGCCGTTTCTGACCTTCCTGACTCGATACATCAAGGCTGCCATCGGCGTTCCAGCCCAGCCAACGATGCCGGGTGTGGATAACGACGCCGCTGTCGCGCAGGCGCTTGAGCCAGGCACGCAATAGCGGCGCTGCTTTCATGTCAGTAGGAAATACCCGGCCGGAACTGCCGACAAAGGTCTCGATACCCAGTTCATGAATCCATTGGCACAGTGCGTCGGCGCCGAATGAACGAAGCAGCGGTGCGATCTGCGGTGCACGTTCGGCGTAGCGCGAGAGAAATGCCGGGTAGGCTTCGGAGTGGGTGATGTTCATGCCGCCGACGCCGGCGAGCAGAAATTTGCGCCCCACCGAAGGCATGCCGTCGTAAAGGTCGACCTTGATACCGGCCCGGCTCAACACCTCAGCCGCCATCAGGCCAGCAGGGCCACCGCCGATGATGGCGACGTGAGGGGGGAGGGAGGTTGGGGGCTGAGTCATGGAATGCGCTTCGTACCGACGGAATCAAGTCGCGCATTCTAACAGCCCGAATCCCCGGGTGAGAGTGATGTAATTGGGGGGCTGGTCAAAATATGATCACATCTCTGTAACTCACACCCCGCATGGCTTGCGGCCGCTTTCTCTCAGGTTATCCACAGGCCGTTCCACAGCCATTGTGAATAAAGCATCCACAGCTCAATGACAGCCTGATGAATCCCACACCCGTTGCGCGCTGTGATGAAGGATGCCATGCCGCCGCGCCAGCGCTTTGCGGTCCTTGCTGTAACCGCCACCAATCACGCCCACCAGCGGAATGTCCCGGCCGAGGCAATGACGCATCACTCTTTCATCACGTGCCGCCACACCTTCGTCTGTCAGCTTCAGATAGCCGAGCGCGTCATCTTTGTGCACATCGACCCCGGCGTCGTACAGCACGAGGTCCGGCTGATAGAGCGGCAATAAATAATTGAGCGCGTCGTCGACGACCTTCAGATAATCGGCATCGCCCATGCCCATCGGCAAGGGAATGTCCCAGTCACTTTCGGCCTTGCGTGCAGGAAAATTCTTTTCGCAATGCAGGGAAACGGTGACCGCTTCCGGCGTGTTGTGCAGGATTCTCGCCGTGCCGTCACCCTGATGCACATCGCAATCGAAGATCAGCACCCGATTCACACGACCGCTCTCCAGCAGGAAATGGCTGATCACCGCCAGATCATTGAAGATGCAAAAACCTGCCGGATGATCGTAATGCGCATGATGCGTGCCGCCGGCCAGATGGCAGGCCAGGCCATGCTCCAGCGCCTGCTCTGCCGCCAGCAGCGAACCGCCGACCGCCCGCACCGTTCTCCGCGCCAGCGCTTCGCTCCATGGCAGGCCGAGACGCCGCTGGTCTTCGCGGGACAACTCGCCGCTCATATAACGTTCGATATACGCAGGGTCATGAGCAAGGGCGAGAATCGCTGGCGGGCACAGTTGCGGACGCAGCAGGTCGGCGTCGCAGGTCAGGCCGCTGTCCACCAGGTGATCGCGCAACAGGCGGAATTTATCCATGGGGAAGCGGTGATCGGCCGGGAACTCGGGGCTGTAGTCTTCGTGGTAGATCAGCGGCAATGGCATGGTTTTTATAAGGGGCCGCGGGTGGGAATGAATTAAGGATCCTACCAGCGATCTGGACTTGTGACATGGACAGGGGAGGGGTAATGGAGCCGATACTGGAACTCGAAAGCGCGCGATTGTTATTGCGCCAGTGGCGCGATGAAGATTTGCCGACGTTTGCGGCGATGTGCGCCGATCCGCAAGTCATGCGTTATTTTCCCGCGCCGTTGAGTCGCCTGGAAAGCGCCTCGCTGATCGGTCGCGTGCGTGGCCATTTTGCTGAGCACGGTTTTGGCCTGTGGGCACTGGAGCGCAAGGACACCGGCGTGTTCATCGGTTTTACCGGGTTGGGCGTGGTCGGCTTCAACGCGCCGTTCACCCCTGCCATCGAAATCGGCTGGCGCCTGGCCCGCGAACACTGGGGCCTCGGTTATGCCAGTGAGGCGGCGTGGACCGCTCTGCGCTGCGGGTTTGATCGCATGGCGCTGGAAGAGGTGGTGTCGTTCACCGCGCAATCCAATCTGCCTTCGGAAAAAGTCATGCAGGCCATCGGCATGCACCACGACCCTGCCGACGACTTCGAGCATCCCAAGCTCCCGACCGATCACCCGCTGCGTCATCACATTCTTTATCGCATCAGTCGTGAACAATGGCTGCAAACCTTGCATGGCTAAGCGTGCGTGGACGTTTACAATGGCGGCCATGTGGCCACGGCCAGAAACCGAATCGACCGCTGCAGCCAAGACTGCGCGGCACTGCGTTGTGTGAGGAGAGTCTGAATGAGCCAAGTGTTGGATGATCTGGTCGATTTGCTGACCCTGGAACCGATCGAAGAGAACCTGTTCCGCGGGCGCAGTCAGGACCTGGGGTTCCGCCAGTTGTTCGGCGGTCAGGTTGTCGGTCAGTCGCTGTCGGCGGCCAGTCAGACCGTGGAAGAAGCGCGTCATGTGCATTCCATGCACGGGTATTTTCTGCGTCCAGGCGATTCCGCGTTGCCTGTGGTGTATCAGGTTGACCGGGTGCGTGACGGCGGCAGTTTCAGCACGCGCCGGGTGACGGCGATCCAGAAAGGCCAGCCGATTTTCACCTGCAGCGCCTCGTTCCAGTACGACGAAAAAGGCTTCGAGCATCAGGCTGAAATGCCGACAGTGGTCGGCCCGGAGAATCTGCCATCGGAACTGGAGCTCACGCAACAGCGTGCGCACCTGATCCCGGAACACATGCGGGAAAAATTTCTCTGCCCGAAACCGATCGAATTTCGTCCAGTGACCGAGAAAGATCCTTACAACCCGCAGCCGTCCGATCCGGTCAAGTACGTCTGGTTTCGCGCCGACGGCACCTTGGCCGATACCCCGGCGCTGCATAAATACCTGATGGCTTACGCCTCGGATTTCGGTCTGTTGACCACGTCGATGCAGCCGCATGGCAAGTCGGTATGGCAGAAAGATATGCAGGTCGCCAGTCTTGACCATTCGCTGTGGTTCCATGCGGATCTGCGTGCCGACGACTGGTTGCTCTATGCGATGGACAGCCCGTGGGCCGGCAATTTCCGTGGATTTACCCGTGGCAGCGTGTTCAATCGCGCCGGGCAACTGGTCGCCTCCGTGACTCAGGAAGGTTTGATTCGTCATCGCAAGGATTGGGCATGAGCCTGGCCGATGTGCGGCACTGGGTGTTCGACATGGACGGCACCCTCACGGTTGCCGTGCACGACTTCGCGGCGATTCGCGTCGCATTGGCGATCCCCGCCGAAGACGACATCCTTACCCACCTCGCGGCGTTGCCCGCTGAAGAAGCCGCCGCCAAACATGCCTGGCTACTGGAGCACGAGCGTGATCTGGCACTGGGATCAAAACCGGCGCCCGGTGCGGTGGAACTGGTGCGTGAGCTGGCGGAGCGGGGCTACCGCTTGGGGATTTTGACCCGCAATGCCCGTGAGCTGGCGCACGTCACCCTGGAAGCGATCGGCCTGGCCGACTGTTTCGCGGTCGAGGATGTACTGGGTCGCGACGAAGCTCCGCCGAAGCCGCACCCAGGTGGATTGTTGAAGCTGGCTGAAGCCTGGGACGTGCCGACAAATGAGATGGTGATGGTCGGTGATTACCGCTTTGATCTGGATTGCGGTCGGGCGGCGGGGGCGAGGACGGTGCTGGTCAATCTGCCGGATAATCCGTGGCCGGAGCTGACGGATTGGCATGCGGTGGATTGCGTTGCGCTGCAGCGGATGCTGTTGGCTTGATAAATCTTTGACTGATCTGCCGCCTTCGCGGGCAAGCCCGCTCCCACAGGGTTTCTTGTCGTACACAAATTCCGCTTACGCCGGGAATCCTGTAGGAGCAAGCTTGCTCGCGATAGCGTCAGCTCAGGCGCCAAATGCCTCACTGCCCGAATATGACTTTTTGCCCCTCGGGTGAATTAAACACCCCGTCCCCGTCATGCCCAACCCCGGGCACTTCGATCAGCTGCTGACGCAACCCTTGCGGATACAGCCGCTTCAAGTACTGAAAATAATTTCGTCCTCTCACCAATCGGTTAGGACCTTGGGCTTGAGCTTCGCAACGCTTGTCCAGGGCCGGATGATTGGGGTCGTTGTCCAGCTGACCCAGCAGGTAAACAATGTCCCGCTGCGGGTAGTTTTCCTCCAGTTGCTTGGGCGTTTGTCCTTCAGCATACGCAGGCAAGTCTGACAGCCCGTACTTCCAGCGATTGTAGTCAGGGCAGCCGGCGTGACTGAACGCCACTGGGCGACGCTCATCGAAGTACGCATAAGAAGACGGGTTGGCAATCACGTAGCGGATCTGCACGCCGGCAGCCTGAAGCTCTGGCTGATCGTGGCCCAGCAGTGCATACCGCTGAACCACCTGAGCACCGCCGGAATGCCCGGCGAGGACAATTTGCTTCACATCAGGAAACTGTCGCCGGTCGCCCAGGCGGGCGATGATTTCGTCGAGTGCAGCGTAGGAACTCATCGCAAACGGCGCGGTGGACAGGCCCCCGGCCATCCAGTCATTGCCTTGCCAGCGCAACACGGTGTCAGCCATAGGGTGGCGTGCCACGTCGGTTTCATTGAGAAACTGCGGGACAATCACCAATGTATTTGTGCTCTGTCCAGCCTGCTCGGCAGCGCGTTCGGCGCTTTGACGATAGGTATCGGCATTGCGCAGTCGGCCGTGAATGATGACCAGCACGCGCTCGATTTTTTCCGGCGCCGGGCCGATGCTCACGACCATTTCGCCGGATTTCAACAGCAGACGGCCGGGGCTGATCTGCTCAACCCCTTGCTCGGCAGCCTGCGTTGTCGAGCACATGCATAGCAACATCAACAGCCACTTGGTCATTTACAGATTTTTCGCCGCAAAGGTATCGCACTGGCCAACCTGGCCTTGCGCAAATCCGGTTTTGAACCAGCGCACCCTTTGCGCCGACGTGCCATGGGTGAAGGAGTCCGGCACGACGCGGCCCTGACCCTGCTGTTGCAAGCGGTCGTCGCCAATGGCGTTGGCGGCGTTCAGTGCTTCTTCAATGTCGCCGGGCTCCAGCCAGTTCAGGCGCTGTTGCGCGTTATGCGCCCAGACGCCGGCCAGGCAATCGGCCTGCAGCTCCTGACGCACCAACAAACCACCGTCGCCTTCCATCTGCTGGCCTTGCTGACGCGCTGCCTGAATTTTCGCCGAGACGCCGAGCAACGTCTGGACGTGGTGTCCGACTTCGTGCGCGATCACGTAGGCCTGAGCGAAATCGCCCGCAGCCGAAAAGCGCTGGGACATCTCCTGGAAAAAACTCGTGTCGAGGTAGACTTTCTGATCGGCCGGGCAATAGAACGGACCCGTGGCAGACGTCGCCAGGCCACACGCCGAATTGACCCGGCCACTGAACATCACCAGGGTCGGGTCTTTGTATTGGCGCCCGGCCTGCTGGAAAATCTGGCCCCAGGTGTCTTCGGTATCGCCAAGGATCGAGCGGACGAATTCTGCACCCTCATCATTGGCCGGTGGCGCCTGGCGAGTCTGCGTTGAAGTGGGCGCGGATTGCTCCCCGGTGAGTTGCCCGAGGATCTGCATCGGGTCCTGCCCGGTGATCAAGCCGAAGCCGACGATGAGAACGATCGCCGTCAGGCTCAGACCTTTCCCACCGCCAAAGCGCATCCCGCCACCGCCGCCGCCCTCGCCCCGGGCGTCAACCACGTTGTCGCTGCGTCGGCCTTTTTTCCATAGCATGTGGGAATCCTCTAGTTATCCGTGGGAAGAGTGTTGCTGGTGAGTAGGAGCAGCGCCAGTCCGGTCGTCCGGCTTTTTCGCGGCGTTGCCGGCCACGGTTGCAGATTCGGGATCGATGCTGACTGGTATTGAACGCGGATACCTCATCGAATTCCGTTGGCGGAAATGTTTTGTGCAGCAACCATCAGGTGCTGGCGCGTTTGCACCGCAACGTTGTAGACCGCAGAATCAGAGCGCACGCCCCTGTGCGGACGCGGGCCGGCGCGACAATCCGCCTGCTCCGAAGCGTTTGAATCAACACTCAAGGGAAGCCTATGACCCTCAGCACTCCGCTCTCTGGCGTAAACAAGCCCTTCAAAGGGATTCTGCTGATCGTTGTCGCAACCTTCCTGTTTTCCAGCCACGACGCGTTTTCCAAATACCTGTCGGACTTCTACCCGATTGTCATGGTGGTCTGGGCTCGCTACGTGGTTCACACCTTGCTGATGGCCGGGATCTTTCTGCCGCAATCCGGATTGCGCGTCCTGCGCACCAAACGGCCGATGCTGCAGCTGGTGAGGGCTTTATGCCTGCTGGGCACCAGTCTGTTTTTCACCACTGGCCTGCACTACATTCCGCTGGCCGAGGCCACGGCGGTCAACTTTCTCGCACCGGTTCTGGTGACGGCACTCTCGGTTCCGCTGCTGCAGGAACACGTCACGCGGGGCCAGTGGATCGCGGTGATGTGCGGATTTGTCGGTGTGCTGATCATCGTCCACCCCGGTGGCGATCTGTTCACGCCGGCGATACTGCTGCCACTCTGCTCGGCGCTGTTGTTCTGCTTCTATCAATTGCTGACGCGCAAGCTCAGTGAAATCGACAGTCCTACCACCAGCAACTTCTTCGCCGGACTGTGCAATTCCTTGGTCATGAGCGCGCTGGTGCCGTTCTTCTGGCAGGTGCCGACACTCAGCCACGGTTTCATGATGGTGGCGCTGGGCGCGTGCGGGATGACCGCGCACCTGTTTCTGACCCAGGCGTTTCGTCACGCAGCACCGGCGTTGCTGGCCCCGTTCGGGTATTGCCAGATCATCTTTGCCGGTTTGCTCGGCTGGCTGTTGTTTGCGCACACGCCGACGGTGACCACGGTGGTCGGGATCGCAGTGATCTGCTGCAGCGGGTTGGCAGCTGCGTGGCATCAGAGCCGGCGCTGAGAGGAAAAAGCAGGCCTGGATTCAGGCCTGCCGGGGGAAGGGCGTTTACTCGGTAACCGTAGGAATCTTGCGTGGTGCCATGAAGTACATCCAGATCAGCGCGATGAAGTACATCGCCGGGATCATGGTGAACAGCACGGTGTAGTTGTTGTTGGTGATGGTCAGAATATGGCCGACCAACTGGGTCATGAACATCCCGCCAATCGCGGCGCACATGCCGCCGAAACCGAATACTGTACTCATCATGTGCTTGGGCGTGTAGTCCATCACCAGGCTCCAGATGTTCGCGGTCCAGGCCTGGTGCGCGCCGATGGCCAGCGAGATGGCGGCAACGGCGACCCACAGGTTGCTCGAACCGGCAGCCATGACCACGCCGATGATGCAGCAGGCAAACAGGAACATGGACAGCAGGCGCGCCTTGATCGGGTTCATCCCGCGCCCGATCAT
>JALYPE010000397.1 GCA_030856525.1 Pseudomonadota bacterium
CCCGCCTGCTCAACCGCACCACGCGGCGTATCGCCCTGACCGAGGCCGGCAAACGCTACCTGCTGCGTTGCGAACAGATCCTCGCCTACGTCGAAGAAGCCGAAGCCGAAGCCAGCGACGCCCATGCCCGTCCAGCGGGGCAGCTCAAGGTGCATACCATGACCGGCATCGGTCAGCACTTCGTGATCGATGCGATCGCCCGCTATCGCAAGACGCATCCCGATGTCACCTTCGACCTGACCATGGCCAACCGTGTCCCGGATTTGCTTGATGAGGGCTATGACGTGTCCATCGTGCTGGCCAGTGAGCTGCCGGACTCCGGCTTTGTTTCTCAGCGCCTGGGCATCACCTACAGCATCGTTTGCGCCTCGCCGGCGTACGTCAAAGCCAATGGCTGCGCGCACAAACCCAGCGACTTGCTCAACCATGCCTGCCTGCGTCTGGTAAGCCCGGTGATTCCGCTGGAGAAGTGGACATTCGATGGCCCGGAAGGCCAGGAAATGGTCACCATCAACAGTTCGCCATTTTTGGTGAATTCCGCTGACGCGATGAAAACAGCGATCATCAGCGGCATGGGCGTTGGCGTTCTGCCGGTGTATGCAGCGATCGAAGGCTTGCGCAATGGCACACTGGTGCGGGTGATGCCCAATTACCGCTCGCAGGAACTGAACCTGTACGCGATCTACCCTTCGCGGCAGTATCTGGATGCGAAGATCAAAACCTGGGTCGAGTATTTGCGCGGCTCGTTGCCGGAGATTCTGGCGGCGCATCAGGCGGAACTGGTGGCGTATGAATTGAGCGGCAGTCTGAGCGGGGCGCGGTTGGCGAATTAGCCCTGCAAGCCGTTCCTCCTCTGTAGGAGCCGGCTTGCTGGCGATGGCGGCCAGCCCTCATGTTCAGGCCACAATCGCTATCGCCCGCAAGCCGGCTCCTCACAAAGTCCGCGCGCGTAAGGCCGGTTGGCCGCTCGCACAACAACGAAGAAGAATGTTAGCGTGCTTGGCATCTCCACGCCCGACGAGCCTTCCTCCATGAAAAAGACTGTCCTCGCCTTCAGCCGCATCACGCCTGACATGATCGAACAGCTGAAGTCAGACTTCGACGTCATCGTGCCGAACCCAAAAAACGGCGACATCAATGCCCAGTTCAACGAAGCCCTGCCCCACGCCCATGGCTTGATCGGTGTCGGTCGCAAGCTCGGCCGTGCGCAACTGGAAAATGCGCGCCTGCTTGAGGTGGTGTCCAGCGTCTCGGTCGGCTACGACAACTACGACGTCGGCTACTTCAATGAGCGCGGCATCATGCTGACCAACACCCCCGACGTCCTCACTGAAAGCACCGCCGACCTGGCCTTCGCCCTGCTGATGAGCAGTGCCCGCCGCGTGGCCGAGCTGGATGCGTGGACCAAAGCCGGTCAATGGCAGGCCAGTGTCGGCGCGCCGTTATTCGGTTCTGACGTGCACGGCAAAACGCTGGGCATCGTCGGCATGGGCAACATCGGCGCGGCGATCGCCCGCCGTGGCCGACTCGGTTTCAATATGCCGATCCTCTACAGTGGCAACAGCCGCAAAACCGAGATTGAGCAAGAGCTGAGCGCGCAAATGCGCAGCCTGGACGAGTTATTGGGCGAAGCGGATTTCGTCTGCCTGGTGGTGCCGCTCAGCGAAAAAACCAAACACCTGATCAGCCACCGTGAGTTGGCACTGATGAAACCGAGCGCGATTCTGATCAACATTGCGCGTGGCCCGGTGGTGGACGAGACCGCGCTGATTGAAGCGCTGCAAAGCAACCGGATCCGCGGCGCCGGGCTGGACGTATACGAGAAAGAGCCACTGGCCGAATCGCCGCTTTTTCAGCTGAAAAATGCCGTGACCCTGCCGCACATCGGTTCAGCCACGCATGAGACCCGTGAGGCCATGGCCAATCGCGCGGTGGCGAATTTGCGTAGCGCCTTGTCGGGTGAGCGACCACAGGACCTGGTGAACGCTCAAGTCTGGAAAGGCTGATAAACACGGGCAGGCGTAGCTAACGCCTGCCCGTTATCAGACCGCTGGAATTGTAAAGACTGGGCGCGGCATATTGGCCCTCAGGATCGAACGTTGAGCGCTGATTGCCCGATCCATCTCAGGCCAGGCTCCTGTGTTCCTGCACCCGTGAGGCTTTGGGTTTGCGGAAAACCAGCACATTGCCCAGCATCACCAACACCAGCCCCGCGAGGGCCGGCGCGGTCCATTGGTAGCCTTCTGCAAAAGCCGAGACGTTAAGCGCCACCACCGGGAACAGCACCGTGCAATACGCCGCACGCTCCGGCCCCATCCGCCCGACCAGCGTCAGGTAAGCGGTGAAGCCGATGACCGAACCCGGGATGACCAGGTACAGCAGCGAGCCGATGTAGCGCGCATTCCACTCCATATCGAACGGAATGCCCTTGATCAGGCACCACGTCGACAACATGGCGGCACCGTAGGCCATGCCCCAGGCGTTGGTCGTCAGGGGTCTGAGGCCGGCTTTTTGTTGCAGGCTCGAAAGCATGTTGCCCGCCGAAAAGCACAGCGTGCCAAGCAACGCCAGGCCCAGGCCCAGCAATGTCTCCGGGCTGGCGGTGTGGCCGGCCAGCTCAGGCCAGAACAGTAGACCAAGCCCCATCAGGCCGAGCGCGCCGCCCATCAACACATTGCGGGCGATTTTCTGCGCAAAAAAGACCCGCGCGTTCAGCGCGTTCCACAGGGTCGCGGTAGAAAACACCACGGCAACCAGGCCACTCGGGATCCACTGGCTGGCCGTCAGGAAACACATGAAGTTGATGCAGAACAGGCACAAGCCCTGGGCCAGACAAATCAGGTGCCCGCGACGGTTCATCACTTGCAGCTTGCGGCTGAGCAGCAACATCACGAACAACACCAGCGCGGCGAGACCGAAGCGATAGACAATCGACACCGGAATGGCCACCACGCCCAGCTGCCATTTCAGGGCAATCCAGGTGGTGCCCCAGATCAGCACAGTCAGTAAATACAACGACAGGTTCATGGCAATGCTCCTAGACAGGCGCTCAGTGTCCTGCCTGATGCCAGGCCGCATTTGCGTAATCTTGCGCTTTTGTCAGCGCTCGGGCTGGCAGACCCGGGGCTACGGAGTAGGATGCAAAGCGTCAGAGAGAACCGATCATGCCCGCACTGGAAACGCTGCAAGTCTTTCAAGCCCTTAACCGCTCGCCCCATGCTCGTCTGGAGCACAGTGCCGAGCTCGGTGACGGCATGGCTGCGGCGTTGTGGAGCAACCATCATGACGCGCAGGATTACGCCGGGCCGAGTCATCACACGCTGTCGTGCTACATCGCGGGCGGCACCGGCACCTTCCGCCGTGATCAACCCGGCACCAAGGGCGCTCCGGACAAACTCTGCACGCTGCCGGCCGGTCATCAGTCAGCCTGGGTGATCAACGGGGACATTCGCCTCGCCCACGTCTATGTCAGCCCCGAGCAATTTGCCCTTGGCTGCGTCACCTTGTTGGACCGCGAACCTCGCGAACTCCAGCTGCGCGAAAACACCTTTCTCGATGATCCGGTGCAGGCCCGCCGTTTCAGGCAGTTGATCACGCTCAATTGGGACGAGCCCGGCGAACGCCTGCTGACCAGCAGCCTGGCCCATGAGATGCTCAGCCACGCGCTGCTCAGTCAGGTGGGCCAGCGCGAGGGCTTGCGCCTCAAAGGCGGGTTGGCGGCGCATCAACGGCGGCAACTGGTGGAGTTCATCGACAGTCATCTGGCAGAAGCCATCAGCCTCGGGCAATTGGCGGGGTTGTGCGCGTTGTCGGAATATCACTTCGCGAGGATGTTTCGGGCAAGTTTTGGCTTGCCGCCCCATCAATATGTATTGGCGCGGCGCTTGAATCGGGCGCAGGCATTGCTGCGCAGCACGTCGAGGCCATTGGGGGAGATCGCGCTGGCGTGCGGGTTTGCCAGCGCGAGTCATTTCACTCATCGTTTTCGCCAGGGGCTGGGGGGCACGCCTGGGGAATATCGACAGGCGTTTTTGCGCTAGCCCGAGTCTTTTGCGTCAAGCAAAATCGCCATCGCGGACAAGTCGAGTCGCCGCATCGCTTGCCCTCAGATTTTAGCGTCACTCTTGTGGGAGCGAGGCTTGCCCGCGAAGAACGATGACGCGGTCTGCGGTCAGAATTCCAATGTGCCGGACAGTGAAACCTGCCGCGAATCCCCCATCGACACAAAGAACCTGCTCGCTGCCGACGTGTAATACGTTCGATCAAACAGATTCTTCACATTCAACTGAAACTTCACGTTCTGCCCGTCAAATCGAGTGTCGTAAGTGGCGAAAGCATCGGCCACGGTGTAACTGGGCAGGTCAAAATCATTCACCGCGTTTCCCGCCCGCTCACCGACATAGCGTGCGCCCGCACCGACGCGTAACTGGTCGCCGCCGACGAGGGTGCCGAAGTCATACACCGCCGACAATGAACCCGAATTCTTCGCCACATTCTGCAGCTTGTTGCCTTTGTAGGTCGGGTCCTCAGTGACCTCGGCATCGGTGTAAGCGTAACTGCCGATCATGCTCCAGCGGTCACTCAACTGCCCGGTCAAATCCACTTCCAGCCCGCGTGAGCGCACTTCACCGGCGGCACTGTAGAGGGTCACCGGACCTTCGGCATTGGCCACCAGCACGTTGCGTTTGTTGATGTCGAACAGCGCGACATTACCGGTCATACGACCCGGTATATCGAGCTTCGCCCCCACCTCCCAGGACTTGGCTTCTTCCGGCGCAATGCTGCCGTCAAGCACGGTGCTGCTGCCGCTCAGCGGGGCGATGGTCGAGTTGGGTTTGAACGATTCGGTGTAGCTGCCGTAGAACGACAATTCATCGGTGTAACGATAAACCAGGCCGGCGCGCGGCACCCACTGCTGGCCATTGCTGTCGGTGTTGGCCTGGAACGGCACACCTTTGCCGGCGTACTGGTCGTATTCCTGGAAACGCCCGCCGGCTACCAGAATCCACTGATCGGTGAGGTGAATCGAGTCCTGCAAAAACAGCGAATGGCTGCGCAGCTCGTCAGTCTGCGCACTGTCCGCCGGGCTGACCGTAGTGCCCGCCACTTCGCGACCATAAACCGGATTGAGGTAACTGAACGTGCTGAGGCTTTTTTGCCGGATCAGGTCTTCGCGGTAAATCTTGCGGTACTCGTCATCGACGCCGAATACCAGATCATGTTGCAGGCCCAGCACATTGACTTTGCCTTCGAGGCTGGCGGTGGTGAAGCGGTCGGTACTGACGGCGTTCTGCGTGCCGTCCATGCTCCGCGTCAGCGTGCCCCGGGTGGTGTCGATGGCCGTGACGCGCACCTGACTGGCATCGTAGGTTTCGCGGTTCCAACTGTAGCCGAGGTGCGCATTCCAATTGTCATTGAGTTCGTGATCGGCTTCGAAGTGATACAGGTCCGAGCGGCCTTCCATGTTATTGAAGGGCTCGTCCAGGCGACGTTCGCGCGGGATGTCCAGCGGATGATTGTCGCGCGGATCGATCAGCGTCCCGCGGTCGAACGGGGTGAGAAATTCGCGGTGCTCGTAGGCGAACGACAGCTGGGTGCGTTCGCCGAACCAGGCCAGTGACGGCGCCACCAGCGTTTCGCGCTGGGTGCCGAAATTGCGCCAGTAGTCTTCGTCTTCGTGGTCCACGATCATGCGATACGCCAACCCGGAATCGCCGACTGCGCCCGTGCTGTCGAACGCGCCGCCGCTGCCGTTCTTGCCGCCACCGTAAGTCGAGCCGCGCAGGGTCAGCGCGTTGTACTGCTGCAGTTCCGGCTTCTTGCTGACCATATTGACCACGCCGCCCGGATCCTGGATGCCGTACAGCAACGACGCCGGGCCCTTCAACACTTCGACCCGGTCCACCGTGGCGTTAAGGCCACGGCCCTGCACCACCGGCATGCCGTCGCGCATGATTGAACCGTTGCGGTTGTCGCCGAAACCACGGGTCATCACCGAATCCTGGGTGCCGCCCAGCGTGTTGCCCTGGGTGATACCGCTGACGTTGGCCAATGCATCATCGAGGTTGCGCGGGGCCTGATCGCGAATGACCTGGGCCGGGATCACATTAACGGTCTGCGGAATTTCCTGGAGCAGCGCCGAGGAGCGCATCACCGAACTGGTGGGCGGCGGTTGATAGCTCGCGGGTTGGTCGAGTACCGAAGTAATGGTGGTTGCGCCGAGGTTCAGTGTGCCCTGGCTGGGCAGCGGCTCCAGCACGATCGTGTGGTCATCGCTGCGGCGGAAGGTGAAGCCTGAACCGGTGAGCAAGCGCTGAATTGCCTGGTCGCCAGTCATCTGTCCATTAAGCGCGGGTGCCGTTACGTTGTAGGGCGCTTCATCGGTGTAGACCACGCTGGTGCCAGTAATCCGACTGAAGTCGCTGAGCGCCTGCGGCAACGGTTTGGCCGCCAGCGCAAAGGCAAATTTCGCGTGCTGCACAGTGGCTTGATCTGCGCCCAGCGCTACGCTGACC
>JALYPE010000367.1 GCA_030856525.1 Pseudomonadota bacterium
TGCGGCGCGACATGGGCACGCTGGTGCAGCACGAAGGCGTGAACAGCTTCAAGCATTTCATGGCCTACAAAAACGCAATCATGGCGGCCGACGACACCTTGGTCGCAAGTTTCGAGCGTTGCCTGGAACTGGGCGCAGTGCCGACCGTGCATGCGGAGAACGGTGAACTGATTTATCACCTGCAACGCAAGCTGATGGCGCAGGGCATGACCGGCCCGGAAGCGCACCCGCTGTCGCGACCTTCGCAGGTGGAAGGTGAAGCCGCCAGTCGGGCGATCCGGATTGCCGAAACCCTGGGCACGCCGCTGTACCTGGTGCATGTCTCGACCAAGGAAGCCCTCGACGAAATCACCTATGCGCGCAGCAAGGGTCAACAGGTTTACGGCGAGGTTCTGGCCGGGCATTTGCTGCTGGACGACAGCGTCTATCAGCATCCGGACTGGCAGACTGCGGCCGGTTACGTGATGAGCCCGCCGTTCCGCCCTCGCGGTCACCAGGAAGCGCTTTGGCACGGCTTGCAATCCGGCAGCCTGCACACCACCGCCACCGACCATTGCTGTTTCTGCGCCGAACAAAAAGCCGCCGGCCGTGACGACTTCAGCAAAATCCCTAACGGCACCGCCGGCATCGAAGACCGCATGGCGGTGTTCTGGGATGAAGGGGTCAACACCGGCCGTTTGTCGATGCAGCAGTTCGTGGCGCTGACCTCGACCAACACGGCGAAGATTTTCAACCTGTACCCGCGCAAGGGGGCGATTCGGGTCGGCGCCGATGCCGACTTGGTGCTCTGGGATCCGCAGGGTACGCGGACGATTTCGGCGAAGACGCACCACCAGCAGGTTGATTTCAATATTTTCGAGGGCAAAACCGTGCGCGGCGTGCCGAGCCACACCATCAGCCAGGGCCGTGTGGTATGGGCCGATGGCGATCTGCGCGCCGAGCGTGGTGCCGGGCGCTACGTCGAACGGCCGGCGTATCCGGCGGTGTTCGATTTGCTGAGCAAGCGGGCTGAGTTGAACAAGCCCGCTGCTGTGAAACGCTGAGATCGAGGCCTTCGGCACCGCGAGCAGGCTCACTCCTACAGGTTTTCTGAACGCCCGAGATCCCTGTGGGAGCGAGCCTGCTCGCGATGGGGCCAGTCCAGACACCAAAATCCACTGCCCACCAGAGGCAGCACCTCAACAACCCTGAGGCCAACACCGTGATCAAGACCCTGAATCATCTCCCGCACCCGCACGAAAATGCGGCCGCCCTCGCCGGCCATTTCAGCGATCTGGCGCCGCCGCTCAACGCACGCCAGGCGCACCTGGAAGCCTCACGTTGTCTCTACTGCTACGACGCACCGTGCGTAAATGCCTGTCCCAGCGACATCGACATTCCGTCCTTCATCCGCAACATCCACCAGGACAACGTGCAAGGCGCGGCGCAGAAAATTCTCTCGGCGAACATCCTCGGCGGCAGCTGCGCGCGGGTGTGCCCGACGGAAATCCTCTGTCAGCAAGCCTGTGTGCGCAACAACGCACAGGAATGCGCGCCGGTATTGATAGGTTTATTGCAACGCTACGCCGTCGACAACGCACACTTCAGCGCCCACCCCTTCCAGCGCGCGGCGGCTACCGGCAAACGCATTGCCGTGGTGGGCGCCGGCCCGGCCGGTTTGTCCTGCGCTCATCGCAGCGCCATGCACGGGCATGAGGTGGTGATTTTCGAAGCACGGGAAAAGGCTGGCGGACTCAATGAGTACGGGATCGCCAAATACAAACTGGTCGACGATTACGCGCAGAAGGAACTCGATTTCCTCCTGCAGATCGGCGGGATCGAAATCCGTCATGGGCACAAACTCGGGGAAAACCTGACCCTCAGCGAACTGCATCAACAATTCGACGCCGTGTTCCTCGGCCTCGGTCTGGCTGCCAGTAAACAGCTTGGGCTTGCCGGCGAAGAGGCGCCGGGCCTGCTCGCTGCCACCGACTACATCCGCGAATTGCGCCAGGCCGACGATCTCACGCAACTGCCGTTGGCCGACCGTTGTATCGTGCTCGGCGCGGGCAATACCGCCATCGACATGGCCGTGCAAATGGCGCGTCTCGGTGCCCGCGACGTCAATCTGGTGTATCGCCGCGGTGTCGAGGACATGGGCGCGACCGGTCACGAACAGGACATCGCCAAAGCCAATCAGGTGCGGTTGCTGACGTGGGCACAACCGCAAGACGTGTTACTCGACGAGAACGGCCACGTGCGCGGCATGCGCTTTGCCCGCACAGCGCTGGTGGAAGGACGCCTGCAAACCACCGGGGAAACCTTCGAACTGGCCGCCGACGCTATCTTCAAAGCCATCGGCCAGGCCTTCGATTCGAGTGCCCTCAGCGACCCGCTGGCCCGCGAGCTCAGACGCAGTGGCGAGCGCATTGAAGTGGACGCCAACCTGCGCACCAGTATTCCGGGGGTATACGCCGGCGGCGACTGCACCAGCCTCGATCAGGACCTGACCGTGCAAGCGGTGCAGCACGGCAAACTCGCCGCCGAGGCGATCAACGCTCAACTGATGCTTAATGTGGAGGCTGCGTAAATGGCCGATCTGTCGATTGTTTTCGCTGGCATCAAATCACCCAATCCGTTCTGGCTGGCGTCCGCCCCCCCGACCGACAAGGCCTACAACGTGGTTCGCGCTTTCGAGGCCGGTTGGGGCGGCGTCGTTTGGAAAACCCTCGGTGAAGATCCGCCGGCGGTCAACGTGTCGTCGCGCTACTCCGCGCACTTCGGCGCCAACCGCGAAGTGCTGGGCTTCAACAACATCGAATTGATCACCGATCGCTCGCTGGAGATCAACCTGCGGGAAATCACCCAGGTCAAAAAGGACTGGCCGGATCGCGCGGTGATCGTTTCGCTGATGGTGCCGTGCGTTGAAGAATCGTGGAAATACATTCTGCCGCTGGTGGAAGCCACTGGCGCCGATGGCATCGAACTGAATTTTGGTTGCCCGCACGGCATGCCGGAACGCGGCATGGGCGCGGCCGTTGGCCAGGTGCCGGAGTATGTCGAGCAGGTCACGCGGTGGTGCAAGACGTACTGCTCGCTACCCGTGATCGTCAAGCTCACGCCAAACATCACCGACATCCGTGTCGCTGCCCGCGCAGCGCATCGTGGCGGTGCGGACGCGGTGTCGCTGATCAACACGATCAACTCAATTACCAGCGTCAACCTGGAGCGCATGGTCGCCTACCCTACCGTCGGCAGCCAAAGCACCCACGGCGGTTATTGCGGTTCGGCGGTGAAGCCGATCGCCCTGAACATGGTCGCCGAAATTGCTCGTGACCCACAGACTCACGGCCTGCCGATCTCCGGCATCGGCGGCATCGGCAACTGGCGCGATGCGGCGGAGTTCATTGCGTTGGGCAGCGGCTCGGTCCAGGTCTGCACGGCGGCGATGCTGCATGGCTTCCGCATTGTCGAGGAGATGAAAGACGGCTTGTCCCGCTGGATGGACACTCAGGGCTACACCAGCCTTGCGGACTTTTCCGGTCGCGCGGTGGAGAACACCACCGACTGGAAGTACCTGGACATCAACTATCAAGTGATCGCGAGGATCGATCAGGACGCGTGCATTGGTTGCGGTCGTTGCCATATCGCCTGCGAAGACACCTCGCACCAGGCGGTGGCCAGTGTCAGGCAGATCGACGGAACGCACAAATATGAAGTGATTGATGACGAGTGCGTGGGCTGCAATCTGTGCCAGATCACTTGTCCGGTAGAGGACTGCATCGAGATGGTGCCGATGGAGAATGGCAAGCCATTCCTGGATTGGAATCACGATCCGAGGAATCCGTACAACGTCGCGGTCTGACTGATGCGTGGTTTGTGCTGACGCCTTCGCGAGCAAGCCCGCTCCCACAGGGTCCCGAGTCATTCGCAGATTTTGTGTTCGCCCGAGAAACCTGTGGGAGCGGGCTTGCCCGCGAAGAGGCCGGTCGCTACCACGACGACCTCAAGGCTCCAACCCAATCCCGCGCAAAATCACACTCGTCACTGTCTGCACCGCTCTTTCGAACTGCATGTCCGACAATGGCTGGTGATCATTCAGAATATTCACCTGATGATCGAAATCCGCGTAATGCTGGGTCGAGGCCCAGATCATGTACAGCAGGCTTGACGGTTCCACCGGCAGAATGCGTCCGTCCTCTACCCACTGGCGAATTTTCGCTTCTTTCATCTTGGCCCAGTCGTACAGGCTGACGTCCAGCGCCTCCCCCAGGGTGGGTGCACCGTGGATGATTTCGTTGGCCCAGACTTTCGATCCGTGCGGGCGGCTGCGGGAATGGTTCATTTTGGCGCGGATATAGCTGCTGAGCACCACGCGCGGGTCGTCGAACATTTCGAAACACAACGCGTCCTGCTTCCAGACCTCGAGCAAATCGAAGAGCACTGCACTGTAAAGCTCGCTTTTGGTGCTGAAGTAGTAATGCAGATTCGAACGCGGCAACTGCACTTCAGCCGCGATGTCGGCCATCGCAGTGCCGCCGAAACCTTTTTCGGCAAAGACTTTCTCGGCCCCCAGCAGAATTTTCTCGACGTTACTGCGGCGTATCTCGATCTTGTGATTGCCCATGAGGGCTCCCTGACTGCAGCGTTGTCCAAGACTAGCATCCGCTCTACGTCGCGGCGACCGCGTAAAAGCAAACGTCGTATGCACGGGCGCTCGAAGGTAAACTGCGGGCTCTTTCGAACCTGCCCGCGAGGTATCCACGATGCTGTTCAAAACCGCCCTGACCGCCGCCGCCCTGCTCGGCTCACTGCTCGTCGCGTCCTCGGCTTTTGCCCATGCGCATCTGAAAAGTTCGACACCGGCGGCCGACAGCACCGTGAGCGCGCCGCCGTCAGAATTGAGCCTGGTGTTCACCGAAGGCGTCGAAGCGGACTTCAGTACAGTCACCCTCACCCAGGACGGCGATGAGGTGCTGGTGAAAACCCTAAGCACCAACGGCAGCGACAAGAACACCCTGATCGTGTCGCCCGCAGCCCCCCTGACTGCCGGGGACTACACCGTCAAATGGCAGGTCACATCAGTTGATACCCACAAACTCGAAGGCACTTACAGCTTTACGGTTGGCGAGTAACCCATGCCGGATGCGATGGTGCTGTGCCGTTTTGTGCACTTCACCGTAGTTCTTATGGTGTTTGGCGCGTGGGTGTTCAAGCCGATGTTGTCGCGTGGTGACAGCACACTCGACGCATTGCTGCTGCGCATCAGTCGCTGGCTGGTAGCGGTGGCACTGGTAAGCGGGATTGCCTGGTTGCTGCTGGTTACCGCGAGCCTGACCGGCAGGCCGGCCGCGGCGTTCGATCCGGCGATGATCGGCAAGGTGTTGGGCAAGACCTTTTTCGGAGAGGTCTGGGTCTGGCATTTATTCCTGAACGCTGTGTTGGTAGCCCTGCTGCTCTCTCCCCTGAGCAACCACCAACCGCTGCGCCTGATACTCAGCGGCTTGCTGCTGGCCACACTGGCGCCGGTTGGTCATGGCGCATTGCTTGATGGATTGAGCGGGCAGCTGCTGATTCTTAATCAGATTGTTCACTTGGTTTGCGTGGGGGCCTGGCTCGGCGGATTGTTGTGGCTGGTGATGATTCTTCGGCAGCCTGCCGGCCATGATGTTCGCGCGATTCTGCGTCGCTTCAGCGGGATCGGTTATGCGCTAGTCGCAGGATTGGTGATCACAGGGTTGATCAACGTGCGCGTACTCACCGGGCAGCTCTGGCCTACGCCGTTGTTCAGCGGATTTGCATTGATCCTGCTGATCAAGGTGATGCTGGTGGCGCTGATGCTGGGGCTGGCGTTGTTCAACCGGATGCAGGTCGAAGGCTGTGAACAACGGTTGGGCACCTTACGGGCCAGCGTGATGCTGGAATGGCTGCTGGGCATTGGCGCGGTGGCGGTTGTTGCGCTCTTGGGCACTTTGCCGCCGATGACTGCCGGTTGACACACTTCTGCTCTGTAGGAGCGAAGCTTGCTCGCGAAGTCGATTTATCATTCCCCGACAACGTTGAATACATGACCCCTTTCGCGAGCAAGCTTTGCTCCTAAGGCCCGTTTCATACAAGGGTATGGGTGATAGCCGGCTATCACATTCAGTCATCCTATAACTTCTGATTGACAATCTCCTGAACCCTCGCAAATAATCGCCCCCATGTTGTACGACGACGTATAACGACAATAAAAACAAAAAAGCAGCAAGGGAGCGTCATAGTGATCAAACTCGTCCGCAATACCTCCGTCAAATCTCTTCGTCCGGCTTTCGCACCTCGTCATTCCCTCAGCCTGATCGGCCTCGGTGGATTGGCCTTCGCTCTGCCCATGACCGGCAACGCTGAAGGTTTCGTCGATGACGCCAAAGCCACGCTGAACCTGCGCAACGCCTACTTCAACCGTAACTTCACCAACCCGGCCGCCCCGCAGGGCAAGGCTGAAGAGTGGACGCAGAGTTTCATTCTCGACGCCCGGTCCGGGTTCACCCAGGGCACCGTGGGTTTCGGGGTTGATGTGCTCGGCCTGTATTCGCAAAAGCTGGATGGCGGTAAAGGTACCGGCGGTACCCAGTTGCTGCCGATCCATGACGACGGTCGCCCGGCGGACAACTTTGGTCGGCTCGGTGTGGCGCTGAAAGGCAAAGTGTCGAAGACGGAACTGAAGGTCGGCGAATGGATGCCGGTATTGCCGATCCTGCGCTCCGACGATGGCCGCTCGCTGCCACAAACCTTCCGCGGTGGCCAGGTTACGTCCAGCGAGATCAACGGTCTGACGCTCTACGGCGGCCAGTTCCGCGGCAACAGCCCACGTAACGATGCGAGCATGGAAGACATGTCCATGAACGGTCGCGGCGCGTTCACTTCCGACCGTTTCAACTTCGGCGGCGGTGAATACGCGTTCAACGACAAACGCACGCTGGTCGGCGTCTGGTATTCGGAACTGTCCGACATTTACCAGCAGCAATATTTCAATGTCAGCCACAGCCAACCGGTCGGCAGCTGGACCTTCGGCGCCAACCTTGGCTTCTTCAACGGCAAGGAAGACGGCAACGCGCTGGCCGGCGACCTCGACAACAAAACCGCCTTCGCTCTGCTCTCGGCCAAATACGGCGGCAACACTTTCTACGTCGGCCTGCAGAAACTCAGCGGCGACAGCGGCTGGATGCGCGTCAACGGCACCAGCGGCGGCACACTGGCCAACGACAGCTACAACGCCAGCTACGATAACGCCAAGGAAAAATCCTGGCAGCTGCGTCACGACTTCAACTTCGTTGCCGTCGGCGTGCCCGGCCTGACCCTGATGAACCGCTACATCAGCGGCGACAACGTGCACACCGGCGCAATCACCGACGGCAAGGAATGGGGCCGCGAATCGGAACTGGCCTACACCGTGCAGAGCGGCGCGCTGAAAAATCTCAACGTGAAATGGCGGAACGCGACAATTCGTCGAGACTTCAGCACCAACGAGTTCGATGAGAACCGGATTTTCATCAGCTACCCGCTTTCGTTGTTGTAAGGCCTGACTGGAATGGCATCACCCCTGATGCCTGGGTGTAACCGGACAATGTGGGAGCTGGCCTGCCAGCGATAAGGTTGTGTCAGTCGCCATCGTTGGTATCTGGCACACCGCATCGCGAGCAAGCTTTGCTCCTACCGTCCAGTGCTATTGGGAGTTGAGACACCCTCCGTCAACTTCCACCAAAGTCGCGTTGACAAGACCCGGAAAGGCTTACGATACTTCGATTATGTCGTACGACAACCTACAACAAATTCAATAACGACTGTGTATTAGGGACTTCCATGACTACCACTTCAGCCCCTTTCAATCGTTTGCTGCTGACCGGTGCCGCCGGTGGCCTTGGCAAAGTCCTGCGCGAAAGCCTGCGCCCCTACACCAACGTGCTTCGGCTGTCGGACATTGCCGACATCGCGCCGGCCCGTGACGAGCACGAAGAAGTCGTCATCTGCGACCTCGCCGACAAGCAGGCCGTGCATCAACTGGTCGAGGGCGTGGATGCGATCCTGCAT
>JALYPE010000370.1 GCA_030856525.1 Pseudomonadota bacterium
GCGTTCGGCTGCGAAGCAGTCGCTGGATCAGTTACCCGGGTATTTCTGGCCCACCCCGGACACAGATTTTACGACTGCTGCGCAGCCTCGCAGCCTCGCAGGCTCGGCAGCGGCTACAGGGGACGCAGCCTCGGCAGCTGCTACATGTGCCACATGTGCTGCCGATACCTGGCGGAACTTACGCTCAGAAGTCCACCGTCGCCGACAGCAGGTAGGTCCTCGGCGTCGACAACGTCAAACCCGGCTCGCTGTCATCGGAGGCGCCGGCCGAACTCCAGTAGCGTTTGTCCGCGACGTTTTCGACATTGGCGCGCAAGGTAATGTGCTTGTCCTCGACCTTGAACGCATACCGCGCGCCCACGTCGAAACGCTCCCAGGCGTCGATTTCCTTGTTGTTCGACTGATCCAGATACTGCGAGCTGGAATACATGCCGCGGCTGGTCAGGGTCAGGCCCTGCACGGTCGGCACGTCCCACTCGGCGCCGAGGTTGACGTTGTATTTCGGCGTGGCCGGTGCGCGATTACCATCGAACGTGCCGTTGGTTGTCTCGGTCAGTTCGCTGTCGATGTACATCACACCGCCGAGCAACCGGAAACCCGTTAGCGGTTCACCAAACACACTCAGTTCCACACCGGTATTTTCACGCTTGCCGTTGGGGCCGAAGACGCGCGTTGTGGCGTTGGTTTCATAAGCCGGCTGCTTGATGCGGAAAACCGCCGCCGTCACGGCAAATGCACCCGCGTCATACTTGGTCCCGACCTCGATTTGACGACTGATGAACGGCGGGAAGATTTCGTCCTCGTTCACTGAAGTCGACGGCGCGATCTTGCCCTGGCTCAGACCTTCCATGTAGTTCGCGTACAGCGACAGCTTGTCGGTGGCCTTGAACAGAACGCCGCCCGACGGCGACACCTTTTCCTCGTCGTACGCAGTGTCGCCTTTGACCTTGTCGCTCCAGTCATCAACTTTCACCCGCTGCCACCGAGCGCCAAGGGTCAGCAGCAATCGATCATCAAAAAAGCCTAACGTGTCAGACAAGGCCACCCCGCTGAAGCGGTTCTCGGTGTAGACCTTCGAATCAAGTCGCGTCGGCCGGCCGGGGGCCGGTGTTTCAACAGGATCGTAAAGATTGCTGGGCGCCGCCGCATAGCGGGCACCGCCGTTTTCAAAGTCCATGTAGAAATAGCTCGCGGCCAGATTCACTTCGTGACTGACCGGGCCGGTATGAAACCAGTTGCGCACGCCAGCCGTGGCGGTACGCACGTTTTCATCGCGGGTGAAATCACGCGGCTGCACGCTGAAATCACCGGCGTTATTGGTGACTGCTACGGCATGGCGGAGGAAGTCGTGATTGCTTTTACGAGCCCCAACGCCGCCGTACAGCATCACCGAATCGCTGACATCAAATTCGCCATTTACCGTGCCGAAGGTGTCGTTGGTGCTCGCCTGGCTCCAGGGCTGCGCGTAGTTGTGGCGCACGTCACTCGCATTCGGCACTTTCGCATTGGCGTTGACCTGCACCCGCTCCTGCGGGGCGTCGGTGTCCCGCTCAGTGCGCCCGATGTCGGTAGAGAGGCGCAGCCGTTCACCGCGAAAATCCAGGCCGAGCACGGCCATTTCGCGGTCGACATTCTGCTGATCCCATTCGGTATCGCCGGACTGTTTCACGCCGTTGAAGCGCAGGCCAAACTGGCTCTCGTCACCGAAGCGCCGACCCACATCCACTGCACCACCTGCCTGGCTGTCGGACGCGTAGCTGCCGGTGAACGAGGTGATCGGTTTGTCTGTCGCGCGCTTGGGCACGATGTTGATCCCGCCGCCGACGCTACCACGCGGCGAGATGCCGTTGATGAGCTGGCTCGGGCCTTTGATGATGTCGACGCGATCAGCCATTTCCATATCGATGGTGTAAGTCGGCAGGACGCCGTACAGACCGTTGTAGGCAACATCGCTATTGAACAGGCTGAAGCCGCGAATGGTGAACTGCTCATAGCGGCCACCCGCCGGGTTCGTGGCGCGAACCGACGGATCGCTGGCAATCAAATCGCCAAGGGTTCGCGCTTGCAGGTTTTGCACCGCCTGGCGCGTGTAGGTGGTCATGCTGAACGGCGTTTCCATGAAATCCTTCGAGCCCAGCAAACCCTGAGACCCACGCCGTGCGACCTGGCCGCCGGCGAACACATCCGCGTCTGCGGAGCCGGTGGCACCGAGAATCGAGGTAGGCGCCAGTTGCAGGCTTTCGCCCTCTGGCGCCGGGCTCAGCATGTAAGCCCGCTCGCCGACCGGTTGCAGTTGCAAACCGGAATTTTGCAGCAGTCGGGCAAAGCCCTCCTCCACCGCGTATTCGCCAGACAGACCGCTGCTGTTGCGTCCGCTGACGAGCGCAGGGTCCACCGAGAGATTGACACCCGCCAGCCCGGCAAAGCGAGTCAGCGCATCGCTCAGGCTGCCGGCAGGCACCTGATAACTGCGCCTGGCGCCGTCATCGGCCCAACTGGCGCTGATGAACATTGGACTGGCACTCAGGCCCAGCACGAGGCTCAGGTGTAAAACAGCACGAAGACGGGCGGAAGCCGGACGCGGATGGCGAGGTGCGGACATTGAAATGGCTCTCTAGATTCGATCACATGCCTTGAATGACAAGTGAGTCGAAAAAAGGGGACAGGCTTTACGCACTATTTTTACGCGGCAACAGCGTGACCCAGTAGCGAGTGCGCGAATGCACCTCAAGTGGCAGGCTGGCGGCAAGCAGCGAGAGCACGCGATCGGTGTCGTCGAGGCGGAAACTGCCGGTGACACGCAGGTTTTCCAGCGCCGGTTCCCAACGAAGAACCCCTGGGCGGTAAGTGCCAAGTTCGCGCAGGAAGTCCCCCAGCGGCTGGTTGTCAGCCAACAGCACGCCTTCGCGCCAACCCGGTGCCTGCGCGTCGAATGACGAGATCACCCCGGCGCCGGTGAGTTGCAGACTGACTTGCTGGCCGCTTTTTAACGTGATGGCCAGCCCCTGCAAAGGTTGTAATTGCACCGAACCGTGAAACACCGAAACCCGGCAGCCTTGCGATGTCTGGCGCACGCAGACTTCACTGCGGCTGACGATGACATCGCCGAATCGGGTCTCAATTGTCAGGGGCGACACACCCGGCATGTTCAGCGACATTTCGCCCTCGATGAGCTTCAGGCGACGACTGTGCAGGTCAATATCCACGGCGCTGGCGGTGTTGAGCTGCAATCCGCTGCCATCGGGGAGTTGTACCTTTTTGCGTTCGCCGGTCGCGGTGTGCAGGTCGGCACGCCAGACCTCGAGCGGCAGCTGTCGGCTGATCAACCACGCCGCAGGCACCAACGCCACCGTGCCCAGTGCGCGCTTGAGCACCACGCGCCGACCTGGATCAGGACGGTCCAGCGTACTCATGGCGAGGGCGGAAGGCAGATCGGCAAAACGCTGACGCAGGGCTTGGGCCTTCTGCCAGGCCTGTTCGTGAAGTGCATCCGTGTCGCGCCATCGTTGCAGATTCGCTCGATCCTGCTCATCGGCGCCGCCCGATTCCAGCAACGCAAGCCACTGCGCGGCCGCTCGAACAGCCTGACGCTTATCGATCGATTGAGTGCTCACAGCTCCACCCACAAACAATGCTCGTAGGCTTGCGCCATGTAGCGTTTGATCGTGCGCTCCGAGACCTGCAAGCGCTCGGCGATCTGCTGATAATTCAAGCCTTCGAGCTGGCTCCACAGGAAGGCTCGTCGTACTGCTTTCGGCAAGCCGTCCAACAATTCATCCAGTGCTTGCAGGGTTTCCAGCAGCAACCAGCGCTGTTCGGGTGATGGCGCGCACTCTTCCGGCATTGCTGCCAATGCGGCCAGATAAGCCTGTTCGAGGCTGCGCCGCTGGTAGAAATTGCTCAGCAAGCGCTTGCCCACGGTGAGCAGGTAGGCGCGGGGTTCTTGCAGGTCGGCAATTCGCTGGGAGCTGGCGAGCAAGCGCAAAAACGTATCCTGGCTCAGGTCCGCAGCATCGCAGCCATTGCCCAAACGTTTTCTCAGCCAGCCTTCCAGCCAACCACGATGATCGCGGTACAGGTCGTGAAGGGTTTGCTCCTTCGGCATCGCTGCATCACTCATCTCAAGAAGCCCTGTGCCAAGGAGTTGCCGCAAATGAGAGTGATTCTAATTAATGTCGGAGGTGCTGACAAAGATCTTTATGCAGGGATCGGCTGAAAAATGCGCGCTTGGCAAAGAAAAAGGCAGAAAAGCCAAATTTCAGACACAAAAAACCCCGGTCTTTCGACCAGGGTTTTTGCTATCGACTCGAAGATAGCCAGCGGCTGTTCTTCGTAGCTTCAAGGCGTTCAGTGGGCCTTGAAGCAGATATGGCGCAGCGGACGGGACTCGAACCCGCGACCCCCGGCGTGACAGGCCGGTATTCTAACCGACTGAACTACCGCTGCGTATCGCTTTGGACTTTCGTCCAAGTAACTCGTCTGATCAAAAACTCAGGGATTTTCATCTCGGGCTTTCAATCTCGAATCAGGAAAGACCTGACCCGGAAAATATGGCGCAGCGGACGGGACTCGAACCCGCGACCCCCGGCGTGACAGGCCGGTATTCTAACCGACTGAACTACCGCTGCGCGTAGCGTTGGACGTAATGGTGGGTGATGACGGGATCGAACCGCCGACCCTCTGCTTGTAAGGCAGACGCTCTCCCAGCTGAGCTAATCACCCTTTGCTTCTCTGAGGCCGCGAAATTTACGCACCTACCGGAGCTAAGTCAATAGCAGGATTGAAGTTTTTCTGAAAAAGACAAAATGGTGTCATTCCGGGCAACGGTGGCAGC
>JALYPE010000373.1 GCA_030856525.1 Pseudomonadota bacterium
CCACCGACCCGCACCGCTCATCTGGTGGGCAACGTGATGGTCGAAGGACTCGACAGCCAAGGGCTGCTGGTGGTGAGCGCGACGTTCCAGGTGAGCGAATGGCGTCTTGAACAACGCCAGTTGGCCGGGCGCTACACCTACAAGCTGGCCAGTCAGGACAGCGGCGACTGGAAAATCCAGCTCAAACGGGTTGACCTGATCAACTGCAACGATGTGTTCGCCAACCTTGAGGTCTTTGTCTGATGAGGCGCCCGACCGTATTGGCCCTGCATTATCAGAACGACGTCTTGCATCCCGACGGGCGCATCCGGGTCGGGCTCGCAGCCGATGATCCGGCACGTCAGGCCGTGCTGGACGCCGCCATCAGACTGCAGCAAGGTGCCCGCGCACGGGGCTGGCCGATCATTCATGTGCGCGTGGCGTACCGCCCGGACTATGCCGACCTGGTACAGAACGCGCCGATCCTGCGTGCCGTAGCGGCCAGCGGCGCCGTGCAGGAAGGCACTTGGGGCGCGCAGTTCCATGACGCGTTGCAACCACTGGAAGGCCCTGACGAGTTCGTCGTCACTCATACCCGCATCAACGCGTTTTACGGCACACCGCTGGACACCCTGTTGCGTCAGCTGGAAACGCGACAGTTGCTGATCGCCGGCGTTGCCACCCACTCGGTGGTGGAAAGCACGGTACGGCATGCCGTCGATTGCGGTTTCGAGGTCACGGTGCTCGCCGACGCCTGCGCCGCCGCCAGCCCCGCGACTCATCTGGCGGCGCTGGACAGCATGCGGTTGATCGCCACTGTCACTGATGTCGCAAGCACCCTGGAGTCAACGCCATGAAGTCCATTCCTACTGCCAATTTGCAAGGTCAGGTGGCGATTGTCACGGGCAGCACCCAGGGCCTGGGTACTGACATTGCTCGCCAACTGTTAAACGCCGGCGCCAGCGTCATGTTGGTCGGCCGCAATCGTGACGCCGGGGCGGCGCTGGCCAGTGAGCTGGGTGAGCGGTGTCGCTTTATCGCCTGCAATGTCGAACTGGACGAGGATATCAATGACTGCATCGACGCCACGCTGGCCGCCTTCGGCCGTCTCGACATTCTGGTCAATAACGCCTGTGTCTACGACGATCAAGGTCTACAGTCAGACCGCGCGCAATGGCTGAACACCCTCAACATCAATCTGGTGTCGGCGGCAATTTTCGTGCAGAAAGCCACGCCACACATGAATGAAGGCGGCACGGTGATCAACATCGGAAGTACTGGCGGTAAGTTCGGCGCGGCCGGGCGAGCGCTGTACCCGGCGTCCAAGGCCGGATTGCTGCAGCTGACCCGAAACCTGGCGGTGAGCCTGGCACCGGCTTCGATCAGGGTCATCAGCGTCTCGCCGGCGTGGACCTGGTCGCCCTCGGTGGCGAACCTGAGCGGCGGCGACCTTGCAGTGGCCGACCGTGTAGGGGCTACCTTTCACCCGCTTGGGCGCGTCGGGCGCGGCGAAGAGATTGGCCAAGTGGTCGCTTTTCTGTGCAGCCATGGCGCGTCCTGGATTACCGGGGTGGACATTCCGGTGGACGGCGGTTTCTCGATCCTCGGCCCCGATCAGGGCCTCTCGCCCCGCGTATGGTTCGAGCGTTTGCGTGACCCGGCCTGAATCGCAAGACAGCTCCCATTGAACAACGCCAATAAAACCTGATGATGAGTCGATAACGAGGTAACACCATGGGCAAGATGATCACCGTAAAAGCCAGCGACGGCAGCGGCAGCTTCACCGGGTACCTGGCGCTACCCGCCAGCGGCAAGGGCCCCGGCGTGGTAATCGGCCAGGAAATTTTCGGCATCAACGCCAACATGCGCGAAGTGGCCGATTTTTACGCCGAAGAAGGGTATGTAGCCCTCGTGCCGGACCTGTTCTGGCGACTGGAACCGGGCGTAGAGCTGGGCTACACCGAAGCCGACTTCGCCCGTGCCATCGAGTTGTTTCAGCGCATGGACGTGGACAAGGCTGTCGATGACATCAACGCCAGTTTCAAGGCACTCAGCGATTTGCCCGAAGTCGAGGACGTCGGTTTCGGCTATGTGGGTTTCTGCATGGGCGGCAAGCTGGCCTACCTGACGGCCACCAGAACCGACGCCGCCTGTTCTGTAGGCTATTACGGCATGGGCATTGAACAGTTGCTCGACGAAGCCGACAACATCAAGGGTCGCCTGGTGCTGCACTTCGCCGAACAGGATGGCTACTGCGATGCCAATGCCCGCCTGCAAATCAGTCAGCGCCTGGGCGGCCGCAACAACGTCGAGATTTACACTTACCCCGATGTCGACCATGCCTTTGCCCGCAACGGTGGCATGCACTACAACAAGCCAGCCGCGTTGATGGCCCATCAGCGCAGCATTGCAACGCTCAAGCAGGCAATCGGCCCGAACTACAACCTGTCCGAGCTGTGGGAAAAGCACATCGAATTCGAGTTTGCCGTTCGCGATGTCCCGGCGACCATGGCGACCATGGTGGCCGAACCTTACGTCAATCACATCCCGACCATGACGGGTGGCGTCGGCTACCGCGAGTTGAGCCGCTTCTACCAGAACCATTTTGTCCATGCCAATCCACCGGACATGAAGCTGGTGCCCATTTCTCGCACGGTTGGCGCTTCGCAAATCGTCGACGAATTCGTGATGTGTTTCACCCACACCAGCGAAATCGACTGGATGCTGCCCAACGTTGCGCCGACGGGTCAATACGTCGAAATACCGATGCTCGGGGTCATCAAATTCCGTGGCGACAAGCTGTGTCACGAACACATTTATTGGGACCAGGCCAGCGTTCTGGTGCAGATTGGGCTGCTTGATCCTGCCGGGTTGCCCGTGGCCGGTATTGAAACAGCGAAGAAATTGCTCGACGACCTACAGCCGTCCAATACGCTAATGGGCAAATGGGCGGACAGCGCCGAACAGTAACTAAACACTGCCCCTGTAGGAGCGAGGCTTGCTCGCGATGGACGTTAACGATGACGCTTGCATGCTGAATGAACGAGGCGCCCTCACGCTTTTTCGCGAGCAAGCTCGCTCCTGCAAAGGTTCGGCTTTCGATTATTTGGCGGCAATAGTCTGATGCGGGAGTTCGCCAAAACGTTCACGGTAGTAACGGGCGAAACGACCGAGGTGGCCAAAGCCATGCTCCAGGGCGACTTCGGTGATGCTCACGTCGCAACGACCGAGCAAACGATCACGCACCGCTTCAAGCCGCAGGTTGCGCAACCGCTCCATGGGTGTTTGTCCGTAGCAGCGCTGGCACAGGGTGTTAAGGCTGCGTTCGCTCATCCCCGCCGCAGCTGCCAGTTCGCCCAGGGATAGCCCGTCACCCAGACGACCTCGCATCAAGTCTTCGATTTTATGCAACTGCCGCAGGGCCTGGCGCTGTGCCGGCGACTCAACGGCCGCCATCGGCGATCCGTCGACTTTCGGTGGATGGGTCAGCAGGAACAGCGGCAGGCTTTCTTCCAGATGTCGCAACCAGTGCGCATGCACCGGCTCACTTGCGCTGGCCCCCAGTTGCTCAAGCAAATCATCGACCAGGCGCAACCAGCCACGCGCCTGACCGGTGTCGAGCCGGTAAGCGGGTGGCAAGCTGAAGTTGGCAGCTAGCCCGCCTTCGTCCACCAGCCTTTCCTGCATCAGCCTCAACAATGAGCGCGGCACCTTGAGCAGCAACTGTTCGCAGCCACTGTGCCAGATCAGTCGCGCCTGTCGATTGGGCGAAAGCACGGCCACCTGGCCCGCTTCCAGCTCCAACGCCAACCCATCGCACTCGATACTCGCCCGTCCGCGCAACGGCATCTGCATGAGGACGAAATCGGTAAAAGGCCTTGGCCGTACCTCAACCTCGGCGCCGTAACGCAGGACAAACAATTGGCAACGGCCCACTTCAGCGCGGAAAAACGCCGTGTCGACATTGCCGCTGCGCCAACTCAGATCATGTTCGACCAACTCACGGGCGAGCAGCCGATGACTTTCTTGCCGCGAGCGGCTGGTGAAAACCGGGGTCTGGCACAACCTCGACAGATCAAGCCCCGTGCCAGCGCCAGGCATTGGTTGAACCGATAGCCCGGCCATGGCTCAAAGCGACCGGTTTCGGCGAGCTTCGTTACGTTGCACGGTGGTGCTCGGGGTTTCATCGAACAGCTTGCGATACTCGCTGGAAAACCGTCCCAAGTGGCTGAACCCCCACCCCATAGCGATCACCGAAATATTGCGCGCCGACTTGTCCTCGAGAATTTCCTGGCGCACAGCACCCAGCCGGTGCTTCTTCAGATACGCCATCGGCGACATGCCGAAGTATTTCTTGAAACCTTCGAACAGCTTGAACCTCGATACGCCGGAAATCGCCTCGATGTCTTCCAAGTGCAGCGATTCGCGGGCATTTTCAAGGATGTACTGCTTGGCTCGAATCAAATAGTGCGGCAACTTGACGCCGAGCACATCGCGCAACTCTTCGGAGTAGTTATTCGGCTGGGCGAGGATCAACCCCTTGATCAGCGAACTCTCGATATCGCGTGTGAAAAACGTCTGGTCATACAGCTCGCGACTGCGCTCCAGTTCGCCGATAAAGTAGCGCGCCATGCGCCACCAGGAGGCGGAGGAACCGTTGACGGCGTCCATCATCGGTTCGAAACGCAAGGGGGTTTCCAAGGGTCGCTGCAACATGTCCTCAAGGGATTTGCGCATGGCCGCACGGGTGATGACCACCTGGATCTTGCGGCAATCACCGTTGATCGTCAGTTCCTGGTTTTCGTGGGGCGACACGATGATTGCGCAGTCCCGATCAGACGTTACCTGGCAGCCGCTCTTGCTCAAGTGCTGTTCACCGACGAGGGGCAGACTGAGGCTGTAACTGCTCAGGTGTTCGGCGTCTTCGATTCCGACCGTGACGTCGGTGCCATATTCGATCACCCCCAGCGTGGTGGACATGGATTTGAGTACATTGCCACTGTGATGGAACTGAATGCGATTGGGCTGGCTGGTCTTGAGCAGATGTGGCCCACAGATCCCGGCCATCCACTGCCGCGCACCATTGAGGTCATAACGATCAATACGAATGTCACGAACATGTACATCAGGACTTGTACTCATCACGGGGCACCCACGGCTGTTTTATGAACGCGCTCTAACGGCACGCCTCTCTATGAAAGAGCAATCTTCATGCCGCGTGCCTAGCTCCGAGGCCCGGCCGAAATATACGGATAACATTCACCGAATAACCGGCTAGGAACAGCGTATCGCCAAGACCGTCGATGCCCCTGAACGCCCTTCTCACGCAGTAAACACAGGTAGGGCGCTGCAAAAAAGAGCAGATGCCCACCGGGCGGCACAATAGCCATGCGTTAAACACCAGGCGTGGTTGGGTATTACCTGCCCAGATGAGCAGGCAGGTGTTACCCCTCGAATTGTTCAAGCGCCGAAGCCCGAAATCTTGTTCGGGTGGGGCTGATCGCTTACCAGAATTTCCAGGTGTAGGTGGTGATAAGGCGGTTTTCGTCGAAGTCATTACCGTGTCGGAACTTGACGTTGATGTTGCGCAGTTCGACGCCAAGGTTCTTCAGCGGGCCTTCCTGAACCACGTAGGACAGGTAGATATTGCGCTCCGATTCGCTGTTGTCGCTGAGGGCGCCGCGATCGATGTCAGTGCCACGCATGTACCGCGTCATCAGCTTCAAACCCGGCACACCCACACCCGCGAAATCGAAGTCATAGCGTGCCTGCCAGGATTTTTCGTTGGGCTTGACGAAAGCGATGGCGGACCAGTTCACCAGGTACGGCTGCGGCGCGAAACCATTCAGGGTCGGGAACGCGCTGTCGCCGAGCATCCGCTGATAACCCAGGCCAAAGGAGTGTGCACCTTTGCGCACTGTGGACATGGCACCGTAGGAGCGGTTATCGATGCGACCGTACAGCGCGTCACCATCTTCCTTGTTATTGAAATAGCGCAAATCGGATTTCAGAGCGTAACCGCCGCCCAGGTCTGCCAGGTAGGTTGCACCCAGATAATGCTGGCGATAGATGTCTTCCAACTGACCATAGAAATAGGTCCCGGTCAGCGTCGGCATGAACGCGTAGCTGGCACCGCCAAAGTTCAGACCGTCGCTGCGGCGCTGCACGTCAGGCCCGTTGAACAAGTACATTTTTTCGCTGTTGGAGGATTCGCGACCGCTGATTTCGGTGAAGCGCCCGCCCGTCAGCGT
>JALYPE010000381.1 GCA_030856525.1 Pseudomonadota bacterium
CCATATGAAACTCTTCGCTGGTGACACTGGGCGCAAACCCCCAGCCCTTTAGCACGTCGGCGAGGTTTTTGCCGCGGATGCGGCCCTTGTACCAACTGCTGGTCGAGCCGGGTACGCCTTCCCAGCCGCCGCTGCCCTGCAACAACATTCCTTTAAGCCCCAGATCCAGCGTATTGAGGGCAATGCCCCGTTCGGTCGGACGAACTTTCAGCGACCAGCCGCCCACCAGGTCCTGCCCTTGGAACAACTGGTTGATGGTGATATCCAGCGCCGGAATTTTCGTCGGGTCTACGGAAGCTAGCGGGTCGGGTGAGTTCTCGTCGGCAAGAACCGTCGGATCAGGCGCCGGCAATTTTACGTATTGCAGATTGATCGCGATCGGCGCGGCTTTCGCATCGGGGATATTCGCGGCGCCCTTGACCTGCTGACTGTCGAGCTGCAACGCCCAGGCTGCCGCTTTACGGTTCAACTGCACAGAGGCCCGATCGAGCGTGGTACCGATGCCGCTGAGCTTGCCGACCTTGAAATCGGCGCTGCTGAGCAATTGCTTGGCGTTGCCGCCTGGATCCTGACCGGCGTATTTGTCCACCAGCTCTTTCCACGGGCCAACATCCAGTTCCGCTAACTCGCCGCGCACCCGCAGCCCCTTGGCGCCAGGCAGCTCTGCATTGCCCGCACCGAGAAACAACTCGCCGCGCCCGTCGGCAAAATTGCCGCCAGGTGCCGCGAAGGTGAAATCAGCCAGGTCGCCGTAATCAACCCAATAACGGCGCTCCGCTCCCTGCAGCGTCATCCGAAAGGTCGTACTACGCCCGACATCCGCCGCCATGCCGAACGGCGCTGGCAGATCGACCGCGACGCCCAGCAGGCTGGAATTGACCATCAACTGGCTGTCGGCGCCATCCAGATCGAGTTGCAGCTGATACGGAATCACACCGGACACCGGCAATGGCTGGGTGACGCTCAGCCAGTCGGTGAGCTTCTTCACTTCCACCTCGCCCGAGGCGGCGACGCGAGTCTTGAGCTTGCCCGGGCTGCCATCGGCGAATATCTGCGCAGTCACCGGCTTATCGAAGGCCCGTGCGGTGATGTTCTGGCCGCTTAAACCCTTGGTGCTATCGAAACGAAAATCGCCTTTGAGCTGCGTCAACTCCAGCACGGGCTCGGCCAGTTTCAGGCGCGCCTTGGCTGTTTTGAAATCGACCAGAATCTTCGGTTCTTCACCTTTATCCAGCGGGATGTCCAGTTTCAGCTTGCCGCGCAGATCACCCTCGCCTTCCCATCCGGCGAACGTTTCGGCTGTGCCTATCGGTGCTTCCTGGAGAATTTTCAGGCCATCGCCCAGCCCGCCGGCAAACGCGCCGTCGAGAAACAAGTGGGTTTTCTGTCCGGCCGCGACGTGAGGAATATTGACGTAAACATCGCTGACCCGGGTGTCGAGTAACTGCCCTTTGCTGGCCAGAATACGTACGCCGCTGTCCTCGATGAACACGTCGCCGCTGACTTTTTTGACGTGTGGCCAACCCGGCTGAAACGCCAGTTCGGCATCGTGAACCTTGAAGAACAGGCTGATGCTGCGCGCAGCGTCGGCAGCCCCCTGGTTGAGCGAGCCTTGATACTGGAAGAAACCTTCGTCCACTGCACCTTTGAGAATCGCCGTGCGAAGCCACTCGTCCAGCGCCGGGCTGAGGACTTCGGGCAAGTATTTGGCGGTGTATTTGCCGTCGCCATCGACCAGGCCGACCCGCAGGTCCATGTAGTCTTCCTGGCTTTGGTCGGAATTCAGGCGGATCAGGAAGTCGCCGGCAATTTTGCCTTCCTCGCCGAGCACTTTCAGGTACGGCGCAATCAGGGTGAAGCCTTGCTTGTCGAGTTTCCAGGTCAGCCGTGCGTTGGCTTGAATGTACTGCCATGGCTTGGCGAAGATCGGGTCCAGGTGCAAGACAAAATCCTTGCTGTCCATGCGCAACTCGCCCTTGCCGAGGTCACCGCTGATGCTGCCACTGACATTACGTGCTGCCGGGGCGCCGTGATAGGCATCGAAGCCGACGTTGTCGAGGTTAGCGGCGAAGGCGAATTTGCTGTCGTCGGTGGCGTTAGGGCGGAAATCCAGCAGCACGTTGCGCAAACCACCGGTGACCTTCAGTCGTTCGACGGCTTTGCTCACGCCCTCCGGCAGCGGTCCCAACGCGTTGAGCAACGGCGTAATCGGCGTCAGGTCGAGGCGATCGGCCTGCAAATGCCAGAGTTCCTCGGCCTTGTCGGTTGCAGCGGTTTGCGTGAGTTGCAGGTGAGATTCCCAGCGCGTCTCCGCCAGGTTCATGGCGAGGGAATCGAACGTCGCGACGAGGCCCTGAGCGTTGCGCTGGAAGTAACCGTTGAGGGCCAGATTGCTGATCTGGATCGGTTTGCGCTCGGCATATGCGCCCTTGAGCAGGGGCGCGTTCAACCGAACTGCGCCGCTCTGCAAAGCACCTTTTTTCCAGTTGAACCAGAGCTCGCCACCGGCCTTGATCTCGGAAAAATTCCACTGCTGGGTAACGCGCTCGGGGAGCCATTTCGACCAGTCGCTTTGCGGCAGACTCAGGTAGCCGTCGGCTTCACCGTCCTTCCACTGACTGGCGCGAATCCGTGTGCGCAAACTCATGGCCATTGGCTGGCCGTCGGGCAGGGTCAGGCGCGCATCGAGGCGCTGGCGGCTCGTGCCGGTTTTCAGGCTCGCGCCGACATACGTCAGGGTCAGGGGCGGATGATCCAATGGCTGCAAGGTGACCTGGCTGTCGAGCACCGACAAACGCTGGACCCTCTGCATGCGATTGAGCAGTTGTTCCGGATCGAGGGGTTGATCCTGCTGCACCGGGAAACCTTCCAGCGCCCACTTGCCGTCTTCGCCTTCTTTAAGGCTGATCTTGAGGCCGCTTAATTCCAAATGGTCAATCCGGACCTCGCGCGCCAGCAGGCTGGCCCACAGATCCGGCACCGCGCGCACCTGATCCAGGCGCAGGGCATTGGCGCCTTCGCCCACCATCACGTCGTGGGCCAGAAGGATCGGCGCAAAACCGCGCCAGTTACCTTCCAGCTCGCCGATGTGCATGGGCATGCCCAAGGCGGCGGCAGCTTTACTTTCGACTTCGGCCCGGTATTCGGCCACCAGCGGTGTCAGTTCTCGACCGAGACTGACGTACAACGCCATCAAGACCAAAACCAACGCGCACAGGCCCAGCCCCCAACGGGTCAGCGCGGCCAAAATGCGTGTCAGACGCTCCATGTCAGTCGGCTCCCATGGCTAAAATATTGCAAAAAGCTGAGGCCAGCTGTTCTGGTAAGGTTGAAGCGCAGCGATTCAGAGCAACACCACGTCGTATTGTTCCTGGGAATACATGGTTTCCACCTGGAACCGAATGGTGCGTCCGATAAATCCTTCCAGTTCGGCGACATTGCCCGACTCTTCATCAAGCAAACGGTCGACGACTTTCTGGTTCGCCAATACACGATAGCCCTCCGCCTGATAGGCGCGGGCTTCGCGGAGAATTTCGCGGAAAATTTCGTAGCAAACGGTTTCCGGCGTCTTCAATTTGCCGCGGCCCTGACAACTGCTGCACGGCTCGCAAAGCACTTGTTCGAGACTCTCACGCGTACGCTTGCGGGTCATCTGCACCAGGCCCAACTCGGTGATGCCGATAATGTTGGTCTTGGCGTGATCGCGCTCCAGCTGCTTCTCGAGCGTGCGCAACACCTGGCGCTGGTGTTCTTCGTCTTCCATGTCGATGAAGTCGATGATGATGATCCCGCCCAGGTTGCGCAGGCGCAGCTGGCGAGCGATGGCGGTCGCGGCTTCGAGGTTGGTCTTGAAGATGGTTTCTTCGAGGTTGCGATGACCGACAAATGCACCGGTATTGACGTCGATGGTGCTCATGGCTTCCGCCGGATCGACCACCAGATACCCGCCGGACTTCAGCGGTACTTTGCGTTCGAGGGCTTTCTGGATTTCATCTTCAACACCATACAGATCGAAAATCGGTCGTTCGCCCGGGTAATGCTCAAGACGGTCGGCAATTTCCGGCATCAGTTCGGCGACGAACTGCGTGGTTTTCTGAAAGGTTTCCCGGGAATCGATGCGGATCTTCTCGATCTTCGGGCTGACCAGATCACGCAAGGTGCGCAGCGCCAGACCGAGGTCTTCATAAATCACACTCGGCGCGCCGATGGTTTTGATTTGCTCGTTGATCTGGTCCCAGAGGCGGCGCAGGTAGCGGATGTCCATGAGGATTTCATCGGCCCCAGCCCCCTCGGCGGCAGTACGCAGGATGAACCCACCCGCTTCCTTGATCCCTTCTTTGGCGACGCAATCGGTGACGACTTGCTTGAGTCGGTCCCGCTCGCCTTCGTCTTCGATCTTCAGGGAAATGCCGACGTGCGCGGTGCGCGGCATGTACACCAGATAGCGCGAAGGGATCGACAGCTGCGTCGTCAGGCGTGCGCCCTTGGAGCCGATCGGGTCTTTAGTGACCTGCACGACCAGACTCTGACCCTCGTGAACCAGCGCGCTGATGCTCTCTACCGCCGGGCCTTCGCGCAAGGAGATTTCAGAGGCATGAATGAACGCGGCGCGGTCCAGACCGATGTCGATGAACGCGGCCTGCATGCCGGGCAAAACCCGCACGACCTTGCCCTTGTAGATGTTGCCGACGATCCCGCGTTTTTGCGTGCGCTCGACATGAACCTCTTGCAGAACACCGTTTTCAACCACCGCCACGCGCGATTCCATCGGCGTGATGTTGATCAGGATCTCTTCACTCATGGCAGGGTCTCGTTCAGGCGTATTCACGATTATGGCCGCATCTTGTCAGTACGACGCTCAGTGCGCGTTAAGGGTTTGCCAACAGGGTATGCCGAAACGGCCAAGTAATTCTGCGGTTTCGCACAGCGGCAGGCCGACCACGGCGGAATAACTGCCATTGAGGCCGGCGACAAACACCGCGCCGAGTCCTTGAATGCCATAGCCACCCGCCTTGTCCCGTGGCTCGCCGCTGGCCCAGTAGGCCGCCGCTTCATCGCGATCAATGGCGCGAAAACGCACCAGACTGCGCACCACGCGCGACTCACAGCGTTCGCCTTCCAGCACGGCGATCGCCGTCAACACTTCATGCTCCTGGCCCGCCAGCATCATAAGCATGGCGCATGCCTCGGCGTCGTCCACCGGTTTGCCAAGAATTTTGCCGTCGAGCACCACAGCCGTGTCGGCGCCTAACACGCAGGCATCCGTCTCGGACACGAGCGTGCCGCGCCCGGCCTCGGCCTTGCCGCGCGCCAGACGCTCGACGTAGGCCGCCGGGGTTTCGTGATTCAGAGGGGTTTCATCAATGTCCGCGCTGATGACGGAAAACGGCACGCCGATCTGCGTCAGCAGTTCGCGCCGACGCGGTGAGCCTGAGGCGAGGTACAGCTGTTTCATCAAGACATCTCCCTCTCAAGGTTATGGGCAAATGCCTGAGCGAATCAGTTGATTTTGTAGCGCCGACGCAGACCGCGCAAACCGTAGCTGATCCATGGCCAAAGCAATGCGCTGACCAACGCTGGCAGGACCAGTGCCAGCGTGGGCTGACGATTACCGGTCAGGGCGCTGAGCCACAATTGAGCCAGTTGGGCGAGGCCGAAAATCACCAGGATCACCAGACTCTGTTGCCACATCGGGAACATGCGCAATCGCTGTTGCAGCGACAACACCAGAAAAGTGATGAGCGTGAGGATCAAAGCGTTCTGACCGAGCAACGTGCCGTACAGCACGTCTTCAGCCAGGCCCAGGCACCACGCGGTGGCCATCCCGACTTTCTGCGGCAGCGCCAGCGCCCAGAATGCCAGCAGCAAGGCGAGCCACAGGGGGCGCAGGATTTCCATGAATTGCGGCAAGGGCGAAACGCTGAGCAACAGACCGATGGCGAATGTCAGCCAGACGATCCAGCCGTTTTGGGAGGCAGTTGCACCGACCATTATTCTCTTCCCCTGGGGGCGGCTGGCGTGGAAACCGGCGGCTTGGCGGCCGGTTGCACCGCTGCCGGTGGTTTAGCGACCGTTTGGCTGGCGGCAGGTTTGGGCGGGGTCGCGGCGGCTGGCACGTCTGCGGCTGCCGGAACAGCCGGTGCCGCAACGGCAGCCGGGATGACGCCGGCAGGACGGGGCATGTTTGCTGGAATCATCGGACCGCCACCGTATTGGTCCAGCGCCTCCTGAGCCTGCGCAGCCTCGTTGGCGCGCTCTTCAGCAGAACGACTGTCGGTGAACACCAGCAGCAGGTAGCGGCTGCGATTCAGGGCGGCGGTGGGCACGGCGCGGACGATGGCGAACGGCTGGCCGGAATCGTGAATCACCTCCTTCACTGTGGCCACTGGGTAACCGGCCGGGAAGCGCTGGCCGAGACCGGAGCTGACCAGCAGATCACCTTCCTTGATGTCAGCGGTATCGGCGACGTGGCGCAATTCCAGCCGTTCCGGGTTGCCGGTGCCGCTGGCAATCGCGCGCAGACCGTTGCGGTTCACCTGCACTGGAATGCTGTGGGTGGTGTCGGTCAGCAACAGAACGCGCGAGGTATACGGCATCAACTCCACCACCTGGCCCATCAGACCTCGGGCATCGAGCACCGGCTGGCCGAGGACCACGCCGTCGCGCTCACCTTTATTGATGATGATGCGGTGGGTGAAGGGGTTGGGGTCCATGCCGATCAGTTCGGCCACTTCGACCTTTTCATTGACCAGCGCGGAAGAGTTGAGCAACTCGCGCAGCCGAACGTTCTGCTCTGTGAGGGCGGCAAGCTTTTGCATGCGACCCTGCAACAGCAGGTTTTCGGTTTTGAGTTTTTCGTTTTCAGCGACCAGTTCGGTCCGGCTGCCAAACTGGCTGGCCACTCCCTGCCATAACCGTTGCGGCAAGTCGGTGATCCAGTAAGACTGCATCAATGCCAGCGACATTTGGCTACGCACTGGCTTGACCAGTGTGAAGCGGGCATCGACCACCATCAGCGCGACCGATAGCACGGCCAGCACCAACAAGCGCACGCCCAGTGAAGGCCCTTTGGTGAAAAGCGGTTTAATAAGCCGCTCCTCCCAGGCAAAAGTGTTGTTTATTCATACGGCATCGAACCGGCCTGGATGCAGACTGACAGAAGATAAACGCAACAGGCAGCACTGCAAAGTGCTGCCTGCGCGCCAACAGCATAGATGCAACCCAACGACTTATTCGCTGGAAAGCAGGTCCATGGTGTGTTTATCCATCATTTCCAGGGCACGACCACCGCCGCGCGCTACGCAAGTCAGCGGGTCTTCGGCAACGATGACCGGCAGACCGGTTTCCTGGGCCAGCAACTTGTCGAGGTCACGCAGCAAGGCGCCACCACCGGTCAGTACCAGACCCCGTTCGGCGATGTCGGAAGCCAGTTCCGGCGGCGATTGCTCCAGCGCGCTTTTCACCGCCTGAACGATGGTCGCCAGCGACTCTTGCAACGCCTCCAGCACTTCATTGGAGTTCAGGGTGAAGGCACGCGGAACGCCTTCAGCCAGGTTGCGGCCACGCACGTCGACTTCGCGCACTTCGCCGCCCGGGTAGGCCGTGCCGATTTCCTGCTTGATGCGCTCGGCGGTGGATTCGCCAATCAGGCTGCCGTAGTTGCGACGCACATAAGTGATGATCGCTTCGTCGAAACGGTCGCCGCCAACGCGGACGGATTCGGCGTACACCACACCGTTCAGGGAGATCAATGCGATTTCAGTGGTACCGCCACCGATATCGACAACCATCGAACCGCGCGCTTCTTCTACCGGAAGGCCGGCACCGATCGCTGCCGCCATCGGCTCTTCGATCAGAAATACTTCACGGGCACCGGCACCGAGTGCCGATTCACGGATGGCGCGACGCTCAACCTGGGTGGATTTGCATGGAACGCAGATCAGCACGCGAGGGCTGGGCTGCAGGAAACTGTTTTCGTGAACCTTGTTGATGAAGTACTGCAGCATCTTTTCGCACACGCTGAAGTCGGCGATCACGCCGTCCTTCA
>JALYPE010000416.1 GCA_030856525.1 Pseudomonadota bacterium
GGCTGGGATAACCTGTTCAAGCATTTGAGCAGCGACACCCTGCAACAAAAAGCCATGGTCGATGCCGGACTGTTGATCGAGAACGCCGAGACCGGCAAACGCTATGACCGCTTTCGCGATCGCGTGATGTTCCCGATCCGCGACAGCCGGGGGCGCATCATCGCGTTTGGCGGGCGGGTACTGGGCGACGACAAACCGAAATACCTGAACTCGCCGGAAACCCCGGTATTTCATAAAGGCCAGGAACTCTACGGCCTTTATGAGGCGCGCAAGAACAATCGCAACCTCGACGAAATCATCGTCGTCGAAGGCTACATGGACGTGATCGCCCTCGCCCAGCAGGGCCTGCGCAACGCCGTCGCGACATTGGGCACCGCCACCAGCGAAGAGCATTTGAAGCGACTGTTTCGCGTGGTGCCCAACGTGCTGTTTTGCTTTGATGGCGATCAGGCCGGCCGCAACGCTGCATGGCGCGCACTGGAAGCGACACTGCCCTGCCTGCAAGACGGGCGACGGGCGCGGTTTCTGTTTCTGCCCGAAGGCGAAGACCCGGATACCCTGGTCCGCTCCGAAGGCACCGACGCTTTCCGCGCCCGAATCAACCAGCACGCACAGCCACTGGCCGATTATTTCTTCCAGCAATTGACCGAAGAATCGGACCCGCGCTCGCTCGAAGGCAAGGCCCACATGGCCACCCTCGCAGCACCGCTGATCGACAAAGTCCCGGGTGCGAACCTGCGGATTCTGATGCGCCAGCGCCTGACGGAAATCACCGGACTGAGTGGCGATGCCGTCAGCCAACTGGTGCAAAGCGCCCCGCAGGACGCACCGCCCGCCTACGACCCGGGCATCGATTATGACGCCATGCCGGATTACAGCGACTACCATCAGCCGCAGGGGCAGGACATGTACGCGCCCCAGCAGGAGTGGACGCCGAAGAAGCCCGGCGCCGGCGGCAAGAAATGGGACAAGAAACCCTGGGATAAAAACGGCAAACGTGGCGGTGATCGTGATCAGCCCCGCGCGCCTCGCACCCCGATAGCCGTGGAAGCCCCGACGCTGATCGCGCTGCGCACCCTTATTCATCATCCCGATCTGGCTGGCCGAGTAGAAACCGCCAACCATTTCGCGAATGAAAGCAACACGTATGCTCAGTTACTGGTGGCCCTCATCGAGGCCGTGCAAAAAAATCCTAAGCTAAACTCAATTCAGCTGATGGCCCGGTGGCACGGGACCGAACAGGGACGTTTGCTCCGGGCTTTGGCGGAAAAGGAATGGCTGATTGATGGCGACAACCTTGAACAACAGTTTTTAGACACCATTACTAGGTTATCCGCGGCTCAACACACGGACAGCCTGGAAGCACTTATCAGAAAAGCCAGGCAGCCTGGATTGACTGCAGAGGAAGCAAATCAGATCGCAAATCAGATGCGCGACCTATTAAAACGCAATATGGCTGTATCAAACCCGACCTCAACTGGCGCGTGAGGTCATAGCTCAGGTATAATCCTCGGCTTGTTTTTTGCCCGCCAAGACCTTCAGTGGATAGGGTGTTATGTCCGGAAAAGCGCAACAGCAGTCTCGTATCAAAGAGTTGATCACACTTGGTCGTGAGCAGGGTTACCTGACTTACGCGGAGGTCAACGACCACCTGCCGGAGGATATTTCAGATCCGGAACAGGTGGAAGACATCATCCGCATGATCAACGACATGGGGATCAACGTATTCGAGGTTGCGCCAGATAAGGATTCCCTTATGCTGGCCGACGCCGATACCGACGAAGCCGCGGCCGAAGAGGCAGCAGCAGCGTTGGCAGCGGTCGAGACCGACATTGGTCGCACTACCGACCCGGTGCGCATGTATATGCGCGAAATGGGTACGGTAGAGCTCCTCACACGTGAAGGCGAAATTGAAATCGCCAAGCGTATTGAAGAGGGCATCCGTGAAGTGATGGGCGCGATCGCGCACTTCCCTGGCACGGTTGACCATATTCTCTCCGAATACACTCGCGTCACCACCGAAGGTGGCCGCCTGTCCGACGTCCTGAGCGGTTATATCGACCCGGACGATGGCATCGCGCCGCCTGCTGCAGAAGTGCCGCCGCCAGTCGACCCGAAAGCCGTGAAAGCGGATGACGACACCGACGACGACGAAGCTGATACAGATGACGAAGAAGAAGCCGAAAGCGGGCCCGATCCGGTCATCGCAGCACAGCGTTTTGGCGCTGTCTCCGACCAGATGGAAATTACCCGCAAGGCACTGAAAAAGCACGGTCGTGGCAACAAGCTGGCAATCGCCGAGCTGTTGATCCTGGCTGAGCTGTTCATGCCGATCAAACTGGTGCCGAAGCAATTCGAAGGCCTGGTCGAGCGTGTCCGCAGTGCCCTGGATCGTCTGCGTCAGCAAGAGCGCGCGATCATGCAACTTTGCGTTCGTGATGCCCGCATGCCGCGTGCCGACTTCCTGCGCCAGTTCCCGGGCAATGAAGTCGACGTGACATGGACCGATGCGCTGGCCAAAGGCAAAAGCAAATACGCTGAAGCCATTGGTCGTCTGCAGCCGGACATCATTCGTTGCCAGCAGAAGCTGACCGCGCTTGAAGCAGAAACCGGTTTGACGATCGCCGAGATCAAGGACATCAACCGTCGCATGTCGATCGGTGAGGCCAAAGCCCGCCGCGCGAAGAAAGAGATGGTTGAAGCGAACTTGCGTCTGGTGATCTCCATCGCCAAGAAGTACACCAACCGTGGCCTGCAATTCCTCGACCTGATCCAGGAAGGCAACATCGGTCTGATGAAAGCGGTAGACAAGTTTGAATACCGCCGCGGCTACAAATTCTCGACTTATGCCACCTGGTGGATCCGTCAGGCGATCACTCGCTCGATCGCCGACCAGGCCCGCACCATCCGTATTCCGGTGCACATGATCGAGACGATCAACAAGCTCAACCGCATTTCCCGGCAGATGTTGCAGGAGATGGGTCGCGAACCGACCCCGGAAGAGCTGGGCGAACGCATGGAAATGCCTGAGGACAAAATCCGCAAGGTGTTGAAGATCGCTAAAGAGCCGATTTCCATGGAAACACCGATCGGTGATGACGAAGACTCCCATCTGGGTGACTTCATCGAAGACTCGACGATGCAGTCGCCGATCGATGTCGCCACTGTTGAGAGCCTTAAAGAAGCGACTCGCGAAGTGCTGTCCGGCCTCACTGCCCGTGAAGCCAAGGTACTGCGCATGCGTTTCGGTATCGACATGAATACCGACCACACCCTTGAGGAGGTTGGTAAGCAGTTCGACGTTACCCGTGAGCGGATTCGTCAGATCGAAGCCAAGG
>JALYPE010000419.1 GCA_030856525.1 Pseudomonadota bacterium
CGCTATAGCCGTTGCGCTCCAGATAACTGGCAATCAGCTCGGAGAGTGCGGAATCGTCTTCGACCAGGAGGATGTTGGGCATGGGTGTTTCCAGAAGGCGGCCGGACAGGCGCAAAAATTTCAAGAACTGAAGGATATACGCCCTCCTGCCTTCCTGAGTAAAACCCTTACACAATTTCACACAGCAACTACAAAGCTTCACCGCTACTCTCGTCGCCTCCCCGTAGGATGCCGGGGATCATTAGTGGGGTAATTCATGTCGAAGAATCGGCTCGCCAGGCTCAGCCTGATTGCATTGGCGCTGACGCTGGGCGCGTGTGACAAGGCAACGACCGCCGAGGAAGCGGCGCCGTTGGCCAGCGTGCGCATCGAAACCTTGTCAGCCCGGCCACTGTCGATCAGCAGTGAATTAAGCGGGAGGATCGCCGCGCCGCGCACTGCCGAAGTACGAGCGCGGGTGGCCGGCGTGGTGCTGCAGCGGGTCTTTCGTGAAGGCACCGATGTGAAAAAAGGCGACGTGCTGTTCCGCATCGACCCGGCTCCCTTCAAGGCTGACCTCGACAGCGCCGAAGCGGACTTGCGCAAAGCTGAAGCCAACGTGTTTCAGGCGCGCTTGCAAGAACAGCGTTACGCGCAACTGGTCGAAGGCAACGCCATCAGCGGTCAGGATTATGACAACGCCCGCGCCGCCGTACGACAAACGGCCGCCGACGTGGCCGCCAAAAAGGCAGCCGTCGACCGGGCGAAACTCAACCTCGGCTATGCCACGGTCACCGCGCCGATTGCCGGACGCATCGGGCGTGCACTGGTGACCGAAGGGGCGCTGGTCGGGCAAAACGAAACCACGCCACTGGCGCTGATTCAGCAGCTCGACCCGATTCACGCCGACCTCACCCAATCCACCCGTGAACTCAATGACCTGCGCCGCGCATTTCGCTCCGGGCAGCTGAAAGAAGTCGGTCAGGGCGAAGCCAAAGCCACGCTGATACAGGACGACGGCAGCCTCTATCCGCTGCAGGGCAAGCTGCTGTTCACTGATATCACGGTCGATCCCGGCACTGGCCAGATCATCCTGCGCAGCGAATTTCCCAACCCGGACCTCGATCTGCTTCCAGGCAGTTTCGTGCGTGTGCGGCTGGAGCAAGCGGTCGATCAGCACGGCATCAGCGTGCCGCAACGAGCCATCCAGCGCGACAGCGCCGGCATCGCGCAAGTGCTGCTGCTGGATGCGGATCAACGCGTCGGTCTGCAGCCCGTCGAACTGGGCGCCGTGCACAACGATCGCTGGATCGTCACCGGTGGGCTGAAGCCCGGCGACCGCATCGTCATCGAAGGCCTGCAACACGCCAAACCCGGCGAGAAAGTGCAGATCGACGACACCCCTCTCCCACTTGCCCAGGCTTCTGGTCAGTAAGCAGGACGCTTTCTTATGCCGCAGTTTTTTATCGACCGCCCGGTATTTGCCTGGGTGGTTGCCCTGTTCATCCTGCTGGCCGGCGCGCTGGCCATTCCGCAGTTGCCGGTGGCGCAGTACCCCGACGTGGCGCCGCCACAGATCGAAATCTATGCCGTGTACCCCGGTGCTTCGGCACAGACCGTGGACGAGAGCGTGGTCAGCCTGATCGAGGAAGAGCTCAACGGCGCTGATCATCTGCTGTATTTCGAATCACAGAGCAGCCTTGGCAGCGCGACGATCAAGGCGACGTTTCAGCCGGGCACCCACCCGGAAATGGCCCAGGTCGATGTGCAGAACCGCTTGAAAGTGGTTGAGTCACGGCTGCCGCAAGCAGTGAACCAGCAAGGTTTGCAGGTGGAAAAAGTCTCCGCCGGTTTTCTGTTGCTGATCACGCTGACCTCAAGTGACGGCAAACTCGACGACGTTGCGCTCAGTGATTATCTGGCGCGCAACGTGATGAACGAGATCAAGCGTCTCGACGGTGTCGGCAAGGCGCAGTTGTACGGCGCCGAGCGCGCCATGCGCATCTGGATCGATCCGCAGAAGCTGCTCGGTTTCAACCTGACCCCGGCCGACGTAAATGCCGCCATCGTCGCGCAGAACGCGCAAGTTTCGGCCGGCAGCATCGGCGATCTACCGACGCGCAGCACTCAGGAAATCACCGCGACCATTCTGGTCAAAGGGCAGCTGTCGACTCCGGAAGAATTTGCCGACATCGTGCTCAAGGCCAATCCCGACGGCTCCACCGTGCGCATCCGTGACGTGGCGCGGGTCGAAATCGGCAGTCAGGATTATCAGTTCGGCACACGCCTGAACGGCAAGCCTTCGACCGCCGTCGGCGTGCAACTGTCACCGGGCGCCAATGCCCTGAGCACCGCCACGCTGGTGCGGGCGAAGATGGATGATCTTGCGCGTTATTTCCCGGCCAACGTCGAATACAAGATCCCTTACGACACCTCTCCCTTCGTCAAAGTCTCGATCACCAAAGTGGTTTACACCCTGCTCGAGGCCATGGTGCTGGTGTTCGCGGTAATGTTTCTGTTTTTGCAGAACATCCGCTACACGCTGATTCCAACGCTGGTCGTGCCGGTGGCCCTGATGGGCA
>JALYPE010000454.1 GCA_030856525.1 Pseudomonadota bacterium
ACGCTGACCGGCACACAAGCCAGCATCGAAATACCCAGCGCAGACGCACTCAACCACTGTTTCACCGAACCGGATGTCGCCCTGGACTTCATTGCTCATGACCTGTGTAGAACTGAGACGGATGCGAATGAATCGCAGTTTCAGTCACTACACGGATGGCGGCCTGATTTACCTCATTAGAATTTTGAAAAATAATGCTTAATGCAAAAAATTTGGGATTTGCGCTGCCGTCATCGCGAGCAAGCTTGGCTTCCCTCAGGTCAAGCCACATTTGAGCAATCAGCACCCATCCCGTGGGAGCCAAGCTTGCTCGCGATGACGCCAGCCGCCTCAACGCACAATAATCATCGGCCCCAACCGGTTTTGCTCAAACCCCAACACGCCCTGCAACGAATTCAACACCGCTTGCGGATCCTTGCCCGGAAAACTCCCGCTTACACGCCGCGCGGCCATCTCATCGTTAAGCAGCACAATCCGTCCTGGATAATACCGGCGCAGATCGTCCACCACGTCGGCCAGGGTTGCCTTGTAGTAATTGAGCCAACCCTGGCGCCAGGCAAGATGCGCTTCACTGTCCACGGCGTTGAGTTTCTGGGCTGTGCCATCGGCGTAAGCGACTTGCTCACCGGCGCGGAGAATTTGCGCTTCGGCCTGCGGGTCCGCTGTCACTGCGACGCGTCCTGACAACACCGTCACCTGCGCGCCACGAGGTTGCAGACGCACTTCGAATTGTGTCCCCAACACCCGCGCCTGACCCTTTTCAGCCTCGACCACAAACGGCTCGCTGCTGTGCATCGCGCTGAAAAAACCGGCCCCGCGGCGCAGTTGCACGTGGCGCTCGCCGCCGCTGAAATCCACAGCGATGGCACTGTCGGCATCCAGCGTGACCTGCGACTGATCGGCCAGTGTAACGGTGCGAATCTCGCCCGGTGCCGAGACGTAATCAGCGCCCATATCATCGATCCAGCGCGACGGCTGCCAGCCAGCGCCGATGCCGATCATCAGCACCAGACACGCCGCCATCGCCAACGCCCCGGACCAGCGTCGCACGCTGTTGCGGCGCGAAGGGTTCATGGCATCGAGGTAGCCTTGCAGGGCTGATGCGTCTTCATCGGCTAATGTACGGGCCGGTGCTTCAGTCAGCTCCCACACAACTTGCGCGTGGGCATAGGCTTCGGCATGTGCCGGATCGGCCTGCAGCCAGTGACTGAACGTAGCTTGATCGCCGCTGCTCGGCTGGTCATGCAACAGGCTCAGCCAGGCGAAAGCCGCCTGCTCCTGCGCGGGGGTCGGAATGATTCGCTCTGGCTGCTTCACGGTGCTTTCCCTGGCGTGCGCGGTTGCGGTTCGCGCAAGCTGGCCTTGCAGGCGTCGAGGGCGCGCATCATATGTTTTTCCACAGCGCTTTGGGACACACCCATGGCCTTGGCGATCTCGGCGTATTTGCGACCGTGGATGCGATTGAGCAAAAAAATCTGCCGCGTACGCTCGGGCAATGCGCGTAACGCCGCCTCGACGTGACGCAGATCGTTGCCCGCTTCCAGTGCCGCTTGCGGTTCGCTGCCGTGGCTGTCCGGCTGCTCTGGCAACCAGCCTTCGTTCACCCGCACCCGCGCGCCTTCACTGCGCAGATGATCGATCGCGATATTACCGGCGCAGCGCAACAGGTAGGTGCTGAGCTCCTCGACCTGCACCAGCGGCCGCCGCCAGAAACGCAGGAACAGATCCTGCACCAGATCCGCCGCCGTGGCCCGACAGCCCACGCGCCGATTGACCAGCGCTTCCATCTGCGCGCGCTGGGACAGGAACACCTGCAGAAAATGCGCGCGAGCTCCCCGAGGTTCCTCATCGTGCGAATCCGGTGGGCTGGCGATCACGAGCTCAAGCCTGCGCAAAGGCCACGACGGGGCTGGCAAGCAGGCTCAACCCGGCCAACGCCAACGCCAGTCGCGGGCGATACGGCATCAGCAGCACCAGCAGCAAAGCGCTGAGCATCAATACCGCACACCACTCGACAACACCGAGCCCCCAACCGGTCGAAGCCACCGCCGCCCACATGGAAATTGCCAACAGCGACCATCCGCCTACTTTGAGCGCCCGGCGACGAGCAGCCGATGGCTTGCGTCCGAGCAGCTCGGCATGGTGCCGGCCCATCGATAAACAAAGCGCGCTGAAACCGCCGTAACAGAGCAGCAGGGCCAGCAACATCAGTTCGCCTCCTGCTCAAGGGTGATTGATTGCCGACGCTGACGGAGGACGATTTCCGGGCGCCCTGCGCGGTGCATTTTCCACGCAGCCCAGGCGAAAAACACGCCGCTGCCCAGGCACGTCAAGTCGAACCCGGCCATCGCCCAATCGCCCTGGGCCAGTGTGAATCCCAGGTGATAAGGCGTAGTCAGCGCATTCAACAGCGGCAGCGCGGCGAACAACAGCGCCGCCAGCGCCAACTGCTCCACCCATGCCGAGCGCCCACGGCGAAGCACCGCGTGCAACAGACTGAGCCCCCACACCAGGAAGAAGCTGTTGACCTCCCAGTCCGAGCGCCCGGCCATCTCGACCGGCAGTAAACGGTTGGCCCAGAAGAACGCGGCCACGGCGATCATCAGCCCCGACATGCTGGCGATGTTCAGGACTTCCACCAGGCGCAACTCGAACGGCAAGACGCCGCTCTTCACATGTTTGAGTTGACGCTTGCCCAACCAGATCACCAGCCCGGTGCCGATCATCGCCGTGCCGGCCAGCCCGCAGATAAAGTACATCCAGCGCAACACTGGCTCGGCAAACCGGCCCATGTGCAAGCCGTAAAAACCACCCGCGACGGCTCGCGGCAGCGATTGCTCAGGTGTCGCGCCGAGCAGTTGCCCGGTCACGCCGTTGAAGGTCACTGCGCTGCTGAAATCGTAAACCAGGCGATCGGCGGCATCGCGCAGCAGCACCACCGAAGCGTTGGCATCGCCCGGATTATTCACCGTAATCCGTCCGACATTACCGCCCGACCACTGCTCACGCGCCTGTTGCAACAGCGGCGCGAGCGGCGCCAGCGCGGCCGGTTTACCCGCCAGCTCCGGGGTGGTGGACGCCGGGAAAATCTCATCATAAAACGCCCGGACATCACCGTTGTACGAAGCCAGGATGCTCGCCGGCATTACCAT
>JALYPE010000491.1 GCA_030856525.1 Pseudomonadota bacterium
GGAGCCGAACAAAAAGATGCTGCATCATGTCGTGTATGAGCTGATCCATGGTCCTGTGCCCTCGGGTGCCGAAATCGATCACGTAGACGGAAATCCAAGTAACAATCACCCAGACAACTTAAGGGTCTGCACTCATGGAGAGAACAATCAGAACAAACATGGTTCGGCCTCCTACGACTGGTATCCGAAGGGCATCAACATCAACGCCCGAACCGGTTTGGTCCAAGGAATTATAGGTAAAGATGGTAAGCAGATAAGACCCGGCAAGGGATTCTTTGAGGCGCGAGACGCCTCGTCACTTGCCCTTAATGAGCTGGTGGGTGTCATGCGGCAAGCTCTGAAAGACCTTCACGGCCCTTACGTAAATACAGATAGTTATTACTGCAAGTTACCAGATGAGGCCGTCTTGGGTCCTGATGAGGGCTATCCATAAAATAGCGAAATTTTGGGAGACAGCACCTTAATGCTTTAACGGTCGAAAAGTCCCCCGTAGGCCCTCGCGCCTGAGCCTTATCGTGCGCCTGCGAGGGGTCCTTAACGCGTACCTGTGCGCCTCTGGAAGTTAGGCTGTGTGGGGGCTCTCAGAGTGTCACAAAGTGTTAGAAAACTGTTAGAACAGTGTTAGACATCGGCTGAACGATGCCCGTAGAATGGGCCTTTCACGCCTCATTGGATGCCTTATGGAGTTTTTGTCCGAGTACGCCATCTTCCTGGCGAAGACGGTGACATTGGTGATTGCCATTCTGGTGGTCCTGGCCAGTTTTGCCGCGTTGCGCAGCAAAGGCCGGCGCAAATCCAGTGGCCAGTTGCAGGTCAGCAAGCTCAATGATTTCTACAAGGGTTTGCGCGAGCGCCTGGAGCAGACCTTGCTCGACAAGGATCAGTTGAAGGCGCTGCGCAAATCCGAAGTCAAATCCGAGAAGAAACACAAGAAAAAGCCCGACGCCAAGGCCAAGGCGCGGGTGTTCGTGCTGGATTTCGACGGCGATATCAAGGCTTCAGCCACTGAAAGCCTGCGTCACGAAATCACCGCACTGCTGACCCTTGCCACCCCCAAGGACGAGGTGGTGCTGCGTCTGGAAAGCGGCGGCGGCATGGTCCACAGCTATGGACTGGCGTCGTCGCAGCTGGCGCGCATCCGTGATGCCGGCGTCCCGTTGACCGTGTGCATTGACAAGGTCGCGGCCAGTGGCGGCTACATGATGGCGTGCATCGGCGATAAGATCATCAGTGCGCCGTTCGCGATTCTTGGCTCGATCGGCGTGGTTGCGCAGTTGCCCAACATCAATCGCCTGCTGAAGAAGCACGACATCGATTTCGAAGTGCTGACCGCCGGCGAGTACAAGCGCACGTTGACCGTGTTTGGCGAAAACACCGAGAAGGGGCGTGAGAAGTTTCAGGAGGACCTGGACGTCACCCACGAACTGTTCAAGAACTTCGTCGCACGTTATCGCCCGCAACTGGCGATCGATGAAGTGGCCACCGGCGAAATCTGGCTGGGCATTGCAGCCTTGAACCGGCAACTGGTGGACGAACTCAAGACCAGCGACGAATACCTCGCCGAACGTGCGAAGACTGCCGAGCTTTTCCACCTGCACTATGCCGAACGTAAAAGCTTGCAAGAGCGTATCGGCATGGCGGCCAGCGGTTCGGTTGATCGGGTGCTGTTGACGTGGTGGAGTCGCTTGACGCAGCAGCGCTTCTGGTAAGCCTCGAGCCGTTTTACTCTTAAAAAGACCGTGGATGACCTCCACGGTTTTTTTGTTTTCGGTGCGGTCGCTTTCTTCAAGCGAACGGCGAAAATTCCTAAAGCCCCTGTCGCTCGTTCCCGCAGTTAATCGAAGCCGAGCCGGCTATGGTGATGTTCCTCATATAGAACGCAAAGGAATGCACCATGTTTGAAACCCCTCAAGATGAGGTTGCCACCGCGCATCCCGCGCCCGCCTGGCAGATGCGCAATGAACTGAAAGACATCGTGGACCAGGCGTCGCCGCTCACTGCCGGACAATTTGCCGAGCGGCAGATCAGGAAGAAATGGGGGGAAGACCTTGATCCCCACACCTTGTTGTTGGTGACACTCGATTACGACTACAGGGGGCATCCCGCGCAGAGCGGCATTCATCAAGGACAAGTCTCAAGCTCGCAGACGTTGCTCCAGGTGGCGCTCTCCAACTATCAGACCGTTGGTGACGGGCGATTCGGTGAGACGGCATTTGGTCTGTACTCGCCGCCAGATGTTGGCCCGTCGATTCGCCTCGTGGAAAAAGTCGCCGAGTTCGCCAATCACGGCAGCGGCAACCACCAGACCTACGAAGGGATCTATCGACAAACCGTGCCGCAAGCCTACGGGCCCGAAACGCAGATCGCCCTGAGACCGGCCGATTTCAAACGATGGGTGTGGTTGCTGGACCTGCAGGAGCTGTACAGCGCTTATCTCGATCAAACCTGGCCGTCGGACCAAACCCTGATGGCGGCGACAAGTCACCCTTTGAAAACGTCGGTCAAGGCGGCGTTTGTCATGAGTGCCTGGTTGCAGCGTCACGAGCAACGGCTCAGTGAAGCAGGACTCGAACTGGCGTTGCAGGCGGCAGGTCTGGCGCCCGATCAAACGTGGGAATCACTGACGATCAACCACTTGCAAGCCCCCCCGCCAGAACTCTCGGAAATCAAGGCAGCCCGCTTGAAGCTGTATCGCTATGCGGCGCGCGATATCTGGATATTTCGCAATGCATCCGATGCCAGATTGCTGATGTACATTCCTGGCAATTCTTCACCGTTGCATGAGTTTGCCGACCTGGAACAACTGCGCCGATGGGTTGTGGCACAGGGCCGTAGCCCTTCCGCGAAACAGGCATTGGCGGCTCACTTTGCCGAGGACGCTCGCGAAGACAGTTTTCTGCATGCAGGGGTTTTGACGGCACTCGATGGCATGGCGATTTATCCCCGAATGCACCGCCTGGCAAGAGACGCCGGCTTCTTCAATAACGACGGTTATTGGGATCCCACCGAGTACGTTGAGCTCGATGAGGCGCCTGCACACAGCGACCCATTCGGGCAACTGGTGTTGACGATGAAACAGGCTGCGTTGGCCAGCGTCAAAACCATCCGTGACGATGCGCAGGTCAATCGCGACAATTTGAGCGAAGTCGTCGAGCCGATCGTGCAATGGATCACGCGCTTCGGTCCGCTGGCGTTGTTTGTGCCGGGAGGGGAAGGTTTGCTCGCGCTGGCGGGGCTCATTGATGCGGCGTACGGCCTGGATCAAGCGATGAATGCAAAGACCTCCAGTCAGCGATCCGAGGGCGTGACTCGCACGGTGTTTGGCTTGCTCAATGCCGTGCCGCTGGCCGGAGGCGTATTCCTGCCTGAAGGGGTTGCGGCGGAGACCGAGGCATTGGCCAAGACCGACGAGGTCATCAGCGAGCCGCCTCTGCTAACACTTGAAACACAAGTGTCGTCTCTCCCGAGGCCTGCCGCGCCCGTCCGCCTGGCGCTGCTACGAGGCATCGGCCCTCTGGTGGAGGCTTTCAGCGATGAAATGCTCATGCAGATCGGCCAGATCAGCCTGATCGACGACGATATGCTTCGCCTGATGCAGAGCGGGCGACGACCACCCACACCGTTGTTGGCCGACACGATCAGCCGATTCCAGATCGATCAGGATTTGCAGGCCAGCGGGCAACCCCAGTTGTTCAACAGTCGCTATGAGGCGCTGCAACAATCTCCACATGAATGGGTTCGTTTATTTCAACACCGCTACCCAGGCCTGCCTAAAAGCGCCATTGAGCAAATGCTTGATCGCTACGGTGTGAATATTCAGATGTCGCCGGACATCACAGAGGCCGTGCAGGTGTTCAAACGCATGGACAGCAAGGCGCGCCAGTACCAGCAACACGTTCGGCTGAATCGAGCCTATGAAGGGCTGTACCTGCGCTCGATGGCCAACCCTGACTCGGAAGTCCTGGCGTTGCACTCGCTTGAAAATCTGCCGGGCTGGCCAAAAAAACTGCGCATTGATGTTCATGACCAGTCCGTGGCCGGAAGGGTAGTGGACCGTATCGGCCCACTCGGTGCTGCGGATGTCCGTCGCCTGATCCGCACGGGCGATCACTATCGACAGGGCGATCTGCAGGTGGACCTGTATGACGCAGTGCTCGGGCTGTTGTCCTCCGATGAGCGTGCGGCCCTGGGTCTGACCTCGCCCGATCCATCCGGTCGATTGCGCCTGCACATCAGCAATAAGCCGTTGGCCCGGGCTGAGCTCATCCTGGGCCTGGACAGAATGGACAGCAGGTTGCCCTTTGCAGCCCAGGGTCTCAGAGGCGGCGGCTTTCCGGAAACAATCCAGGGCGCGGCGCTGACGCACGAGATGATGAGGCTGCAGCTGAGGGACATTTATCCCGAGCTTTCCACGGCGGAAATTGATGACGTGCTCTCAAGGGCAGGGGCCGGAGCCCAGGCACACATCGACGGTTTGAATCAGCAACTCCAACAGTTATGCCTCGATTTGCGCGTCTGGATCGATCAGTCAACTGAGGACATCAACGAAATTGTCGACCTGGAATTTCCTTTTCTGGACGACGATGACGTGCAAGCGCAGGGTATGAACCCTGCCCAGATAGAAGCCCGTAACGCCGTGTCGCTGGAGAACGCTTTACGCGTAGAGCACGCGGTGAGGCTGGATTTGACTGATGATCTGGTGGGCATCTGGCAACGGTGCGCCCCAGGTGCAGGCAGCCGCTATTCAGGCAGTTATGTGTCGGGGTACAAGATTGAGCTGGACTTCGAGGACTATCATCGACTGCCCGCCATGAATGTTCGGCTCACAGAAGTCACCGAGTTGTCGATGCGCGGTTTTCATATGGTGGAGCGGAACAGCCTGGATGATTTTCTGAAGGCTTTTCCCAACTTGCGTCATTTGAATATGGAGAGTGTCGACCTGCGTGTATCTAACGTGAACGGGGAGCTGGTGAGCGCCTTGCCCACCGCGTTGACTGGTTTGCGCCAACTTGTTTCGCTGAGCCTCAAGGCGACGCACTTGCAGTTCACCGAGCCCATGGCGTCGCAGCTCAACGAATTGACTCGTCTGCAGACTCTGGATTTAAGCGACAACCCGCTCGGATTGCCCCCGCTGCTGACAGGCATGGAGGACCTGCGGTGGTTGAACCTGAGGAACACCCGGATCAGCTCATGCCCGATTGGAATCACGGATCAGCCGGTGATGGAGAAAATCGATGTGCGTGACAACCAGATCACGCGCATCCCGCAGGCCTTGATCAATCAGGCCATTGCCAAGGACCGCCTGCTGTTGCAGGGCAATCCTTTGACCGACGAAGACACATTGTTGCGGCTGATGACGCATCGCCAGCAAACAGGCATCAATCTGTGGCTGAGCGAGCCCGGTCCCGAGTCTGGCAGCGTCGTCGAATGGTTGCATGAAGGCACCGACGAACAACGGCATGCTAGACAATTGATCTGGGAAAGACTGCAAGCCAAACCGCAGGGCTCACGTTTCTTAAGGGTTTTCGAGGGGCTGGGGCTGACGGCTGATTACCGGGTGGATTACTTCAGGCTTCAGG
>JALYPE010000499.1 GCA_030856525.1 Pseudomonadota bacterium
ACGAAGGACTGCAAAGCCGACAGGTCCCGGGGCATCTCCTCGGGCAGCTGCGTGGCTTCGAGTATCTGTTCTTCCAGAAAGCTGTGGGCCAACGCGCAGCGGAACTCGGCATCGTCGCTCTGCAGCAACTGTGCGTAGATTTGCTTGGTCGTGCCAGCGCCAGGAATCGGGTGTTCGTGGGCGGGCCGGGATTCAAGTCGGTTCAGGGCAGTCATGGAAATTTCTCTTGGTCTGAGGCCAGTGGCAGGACGCTGGATCAGTTCGTCTCTACATCAGCAGAGCGGCGCTTCCCAAGAAAAATTCCATTCGTGTTGAAAATGCCCTGACAGACGGCTTTCAGAGCGATGCCGGGATCGGGGGCAATCACTCAGGCGAGTTCACCGTTGGCCTGCTTTTCCAATTGCACCTGCAACTGCGGATCGATCTTCAGTGCGGCGGCGAGTTCATCCAGATAGTTGCGCTCGGCGTCCTGCTGATCATCTACCAACATGACGCTGGCCAGGTACATTTCCGCGGCCATCGCCGGGTCCGTCGCGGCTTGCGCCACATCGGCGACGTCCAGCGGCCGGGCCACTTCGGCGTCCAGCCATTGCTGCATTTGCGGGTCGTCCGTATGCCGACGGATCTCGGCGCTGATCATTTGCTCCTCGGCTTTATCAATGTGGCCGTCGGCTTTTGCCGCTGCAATCAATGCACGCAGGATGGCGTGGCTGTGCTCCTCGACCTCCGGGCCGGACAACAGGTCCACGGTGCGCGGCGTCTCCTGCGGCGCCGTCGCCTGGTTGCGTTGCCAGGTTTGATAGGCCTTGAAAGCCATCATCCCCAGCGAGGCCAGTGCTGCGTAGCTCGTCCCACCACCTGAGCGGCTGCGGCCCGATGCCGAGCCGCCGCCCAGCAAACCACCGAGCATGCCACCCAGACCTCCCAGGCCACCGGCGCCTGCGCCGGTACGGGCACCGCCACCCAGTAAACTGCCGAGCAATCCGCCCAAGCCACCCACGCCACCGAGCCCGGCCGGGGCCGCTGCATTGCCGGCGCCGCGTTGCGCCGAGCTGCCCTGGCCGCCGCGCAAGAGTTGTTCGAGCAGATCGCTGGTGTTCATGACGAGGTCCTCTTCGATAGTGTCAGGCAACGATAGTCCCCACCGGGGATTGCGCCACCACCGTTTGGCCGACACGAAGGCACATTTATCCGCAGTTTTTTGCCGCGACCCAGCTAAGATTCATGAGTGATGAACCTTATTCGCGAATTTTCGGTCGATACCTGCAACCCGACCGGTTTGCCGCCGCCCTCAATCATCGAGGGTGATGACTGGCTTGCTTCACTTTCTGGAGAACACCCCGTGATATCCACTGTACACATCGCCAGGCTCAAAGCATGGGGCGCCCATGGTTTTACCGCCACTGGCGTGGTTACCGCGTTCCTCGCCACCCTCGCGCTGCTGGAAAACCAGCCGACCAATTGTTTGCTGTGGCTGGGCGTTGCACTGATTGTCGACGGGCTCGACGGCGCACTGGCGCGCAAGGTCAACGTGCAATCGGTGCTGCCGAGCTTCGACGGTTCAATCCTGGATCTGGTGATCGATTACCTGACTTACGTGTTTATTCCGGCGCTGTTCATTTACCGCTACATACCCTTGCCGGACTACACCCTGCTGCTGACGGTGTCGCTGATTCTGGTGTCGTCGCTGTTCTGCTTCTGCAACGTCAACATGAAAAGCAAAGACAACTACTTCCAGGGCTTCCCCGCCGCCTGGAACGTGGTCGCGCTGTGCCTGTACATTATTGGCCCGTCGCCATGGATTACCCTTCTGACCGTCATCGGCCTGGCGCTGCTGACCGTGACCCGGATGAAATTCCTGCACCCGTTCCGCGTACGCAAGTTCATGCCGATCAACATCGCCGTGACGGCGATCTGGTTGCTCTGCAGCCTGTCGCTGGTGATCAATCATCCAGTGATCAACCCGATGGTAATGGGGCTGTGGTTGCTGATGTCGGCTTACTTCTTGGGCATCTGCATCTGGCGCACCGCCATGGAATGGTTTGATGGTTCGCGGTCGT
>JALYPE010000518.1 GCA_030856525.1 Pseudomonadota bacterium
GATTGAAATTTATAGTTAACGCATTGGCCAGGACGCCTTCAGGCGGCGGCATTGCGGGATTCAGTAAAGGACTGATGACCAAAAAACCTTGCCCAGAACATCGATGTTTTTGTCGCTGAGCTCCTGGGCCGTGTATTCCTCGTCCTTGTGCTCGTCTATGTTGAAGCTACGCATTCGAATGCCGCCGCCGGGTATTCGGTACAAGGTTTTCACGCGAAGCTGCCCGTCGTGATTAACCGCGTACATCTTGCCGTCCTTCACTGTGGTAGAAGACATGTCGACGCCGACGGTGCTTCCGTCCGGAAGGACAGGCTCCATACTGTTGCCATGGACCGTTACACATACCGCCTGATCAGGCTGAACGCCTTGATTGCGTAGCGTTACCTTCCCAAAGCGAAGCTTCCTGGTGCTCGACTTCTGCACCGCGGTTCTGCCTGAACCGGCAGAAAGCTCAACCTCTTTGAGAAAAGGGATTTCTACTTCGTCATCATCGAGCGGAGTGTCGTCGTCCCAAACATCAATAGGCCCAAGAATGCTGGCGTTGGAGCGCAATTCCGGCGGGATATATTTTGGCTGAGTATCGCTGACTACGGCATCCCACTGAGCCGTAGGGAATTTCGTTCCTTCCGAAAGCCATACCGGGTCTACACCGCATATCTGAGCGAGGCGCACGAGGTGCCCGCTGGAGCGAGTCAAGCCACGCTCGATCTCAGAAATCGATGCCTGTTTTATGCCTGCGCGCTCCGCAAGTTCTACTTGCGTGAGGCCAGCTTTTTTGCGCGCTGCTTTGAGACGATCTTTAAGTTCCATAACGCGCAAATTTAAAGGTTGTCCTTTGATCTTGCAAAAAGGTATACCTTTGCCATAAGATAAAGGCATCCCTTTATATGGGCGGAGAATCATGAAAAATCCCTTTGAGAAGCTGGTCGAACATTTCGGCTCGCAAAACGCCACCGCAGTAGCGCTGGGCGTGAAGCAGGGCACCGTCAGCGGTTGGGTTCGAGGTTTGCACGGATGTGCAGCGGAGGTAGCGATGCGCGCCGAGATCATCACCAGCGGCGCGATCAAGGCCCGGGATCTTCGCCCAAGCATTCCTCAACAAGCCGCCTGAAACGCTCAAGTGCTGGTCCTTCATTGGTCGCATCACTTCCTCAGGCAGTGATGCCATTTTGCCCGCAACCACCCCAAGGAAAAACTAGACGATGAAGAAGCCAGTGCTAGAGACCCGCAGGGCCTCCGTGATCGAAGCAGCCAACGCCGTGCCTGGCGGCCTTCAATGCGCTGCCGCCGTCTTGGGCGAAGAGAACTTCAAGCGCTTCAAGAACAGGATCTACGAGTCGGCGGGTGTTAAGCCGCTCACTGACGACGAAATCTGTGCCCTCGAAACGCACACGAATACCACCTATCTGCCCGATTACATCTGCGCGATGTATGGCGGCGTGTTCGTGAAGATCCCAGAAGCTGAGGAACTGGACAACGTTGATCTGTATCAGCGTTCGCTGGCGGCTTCTGCTCAGCGCGGCGCCCTTGATCAGATGGTGGCGTCAGCTTTGGAAGATGGCGAGATCGACGCGGGCGAAGCAAAGAAAATCCGCGCGCTGCACGCCAAGTACATGTCGGCAAGCCTTGAGGCTGTCGGCGCGGTAATCGAGTTGCACAAGGCTCGCGGCTAAATCGCGGACACAAAAAAGCCGACGGTCGAGGTCGGCTTCTTCTACAGCTGTTAGCGGAGTTGATTATGCACAAAGAAACCGATCCAGACAATCCCGATGTCGCGACACGTTTTTCAATGCGCGAATTTGTGTCGCGTACCGAATTCAAAAAGGTCTCCCGCGTAATTGGCCGCGTCCTCACAGACATGGGTGAGCCATCAATCGTTGAGCCAGGTTCGCGCGAATTTCACCAGGCCGAAGCCATGAAGGCGGCGCAGTTGGTGAGTCACCAGTTCACCCGTGAAGCAAAGAAACAGTCCAAGCGCGATTGCCTGGGCCATCTGATCGCATCGCTTGCACCGAATGGCGCCAGCAATAACAAGGCGTCTTCCGTATGAGCAATGTCTTCCAACTAAACACAAGCAGCCCGGGGGGCTTTACCCGGATGGACAACGACCTATATGGCGCGCTGATTCGCGCTGACCTATCAGGCAGAGAGCTTCGTGTCGCCTTGGCCATCCATCGCCAGACCGCAGGCTACAACGTCTCCAGTGCCCGCATAGCGGCGTCGTACATCGCTGAGATGGCCAATATCCATCGCGAGGACGTTTCGCGCATCATCGGCGAACTGCTTCGCCAGCGCGTTATTTACCGGGAGGGTGGAAGCAAGGCTCCAATCGGAATTTCACCAGCAAGTGAATGGCGGATCGACGCAAAAAATAACCGGAAAACCGCCAATTCAAAAGAGCCACAGTGTGGCGTTTCCACCACGTCCTTAGTGGCGTTTCCACCACACAATAAAGACATAAATACAAATACTACCTCTGACGAGGTAGTCGTCGACGCCGGGCGTCAACCGGAAGAGGCGCCGCAGAAAGTTTCAAGGACAAAACAGGACGCTTGCCCACATCGATCCATTGTCGACCTGTATCACGAAATCCTGAACGAGCTTCCAGGCGTAGCCCTGATCAACAAGACTCGAATTCAGCATCTGCAAAGCCGGTGGCGCGAACACGAAGCCCATCGCGATCTGGCGTTCTGGCGTGAGTTCTTCGAAACCGTCAAGGCTTCGGACTTCCTGATGGGCAAGGTCGAAGGCCGTTTCAACACCAAGCCATTCCGCGCCACCTTCGACTGGCTGATCGCCCCTCGCAACTTCGTCAAGGTTGTGGAGGGCAATTACAATGCGTGATCCCTACAGCGTTGAGGCCGAGCACGGCCTGCTCGGCGCCATGATGCAGCGCCCCGAGCTTATCGACACGCTTAGCGATGACCTGTCCGCCGAGTCGTTCTACTTCCCCGAGAACGCTGATGTTTACCGCGCAATCATGGCGGTTCGCTCTGCGGGTCAGTCGGTGGACTTCCTCACGGTCGGCAATCACATCGGCGAACTGGCATCCACCGGCACGCCTGGCTTTGCCTACTGCGCCGAGATCGTCAAGAACACCCCGAGCGTTGCCAGTGCTAGCACCTACGCCTCTATCGTCCGTGAGCGAGCCATCGACCGCGCTCTCTACGACCTCGGCAGTCAGGCAATGGAAATTTCCTTGGGCGATCAAGACACCCAGTCGAAGATATCGGCCATCCAAGCCGCTGCGCTGGCCATCGACAGTGGCGCCGGGGCCGATGAAGTGGTCAAGGCCTCAGACGTTCTGATCGACCAAGTCGAGGTTTGGCAGGATCGCCATGATCGCCACAACAGCGGCCAGACGCTTATGGGGTTGTCCACCGGGCTTGCTGACCTTGACGCCAAGCTGGGTGGCTTGCTGCCAGAACAGCTGATCATCGTTGCAGGCCGCCCGGCCATGGGTAAAACCACGCTCGCCATGGGATTCGCTGCTCACGCATCGATCCACGCGGGTAAATCCGCGCTGGTCGTCAGCCTCGAGATGAGCAAGGGCCAGCTGCTGGACCGCGTGATTGCGTCGGAGGGGAAGATCCCACTCGGTCTGCTCAAAAATGGCACCGCTTGCCAATCGCACGGCCCTGAGCAAACAGCTGCTGCCGGCGCAGTCCGAAGAGCGAACCTGTTTTTTGCCGATCGTTCTGGCGCCACCGTTGGCCGGATTCGCTCGCTGGCTCGTCGCCACAAGATGCGTTACGGCCTTGATCTGCTGGTCATTGACTACTTGCAGCTCATGGACGGCGAAGGCGGCAATCGCACCGAGCAGATCAGCAGCATCAGCCGTGGGTGCAAGTTGCTCGCCCGCGAATTGCAGATCCCGGTCGTGCTGCTCAGTCAGCTTTCCCGGAAATGTGAAGAACGCCCAAACAAGCGGCCGATTCCCTCAGATTTGAGGGAATCAGGTGCAATCGAGCAGGACGCGGACGTCATCCTTTTCGTCTATCGCGACGAGATCTACAACGAGCAAACCGACCAGAAGGGGATCGCCGAAATCATTGTCGGTAAGGGTCGTGACGTAGAAAAGGGCACCGTTCGCACCGCGTTTCTTGGTCAATACAACCGCTTCGAAAACTTGGCTGCTGGATGGAAGCCTGAGCCAGTCGAAGCGCCATCGAAAGTAACCCCGTTGACCAGCCGCTACGGCAACAAGGAGCGCTTCTGATGAAACGAGCAAACCCAGCCCAGCTACGCCAATCCATTGATATGGCCAACACCATGGTGAAGCACGGAATCCGTTTCGTGTGCATGCCGGTGGTGGATGAGGCGGACCTTCAGAACCTGGCCAGCCAAGCCGCCGAGCGCTTTGAGCGCCTGGCATTGATCGCAGAAGCAGCGGAGCAACGGACATGAGCGCAGTCTTCCTGGCTGGAACTATTGGAACCCTCGCAGGCTTCGGCATCGGTATCTATTGCGTCCTGATCACAATGGCGGTGACAGCATGATCATCACCTGGGAACAACTGAAAGCCCTGCTCAATACCGCCAAGGTTCTGCACAACGGCCGGGAAGGCTATTCGTTCTTGGAGGGTCGGGTATGACTGAGATCGTGATGCGCAGCCGCGACGACACCAGCCGCCTATGGGGAATCCTCGACGGCACTGATTTCAGCAAACCGAAGAAGATCGTCATCAAGGATCTGGATCGCAGCGGGGAGCAGAACAAGAAGCTTCACGCCTCGCTGACTGACATCGCCAACCAGGTGGAGCACGCCGGCCGCAAGTGGGACGCGCTCATCTGGAAGCGCCTGCTGACTGCTGCTTGGCTGCGCGAGGCCGGCGATCAGCCGCAGATGATTCCTGCGGTCGACGGCCACGGGTTTGACGTGATCTACGAACGGACCTCGAAGCTGACCGTGAAGCAGTGCGCAAGCCTGCTGGAGTGGATCGCCGCGTTTGGTGCCGAGCACGATGTTCGCTGGACACAGAAAGATTTGTGGGAGGGCCGCTACTGATGCTCGCCACCAAACAACCGAAGGCCAAGACCTGCAAGAACTCAGTATGCAGGGGCTCCTTCGCGCCTCAGCGTCTCGGGCAGACGGTATGCAGTCCGAAGTGCGCGCTGGCCACTGCCGACGTGAACCGGGAGAAGGCACGCAAGTCGCTGGCCCAGATCGAGCGCAAAGAGGTCAAGGTCCGCAAGGAGAAGCTGAAGAGCAGGGCGGAGCACGCCAAGGAGGCTCAGGCGGTTATCAACCGCTACGTCCGGCTGCGTGACGCGCATCTTGGCTGTGTCAGCTGCGACAAGCCGGCGAGCTGGGGTGGTCAATGGCACTGCTCGCACTTCCGCAGCGTCGGCGCTGCTGCACACCTCCGCTTCAACCTCTGGAACATGAATAAATCCTGCTCCCAATGCAATGCCCATCTGAGCGGAAACATCATGGTTTACCGGCCTCGCCTAGCCGAGAAGATCGGCTCAGAAAAGGTCGCGTGGCTGGAGTGCAATCAGGATCTGGTCCGTCATGAGATCCCTTACCTGAAGCGCTTGAAGGCGGTTTTCGCCAAGAAGTGTCGCCGCTTGGAGGCTCGAATCCAATGCAATGCCGCGTAGAAGATTGTGGCCGTAGCGCCATGTACCAGGCCGCACAGCTTTGCCAGATGCATTACTTCCGGGTGATGCGAAACGGCACTACCGAAAAGCTTCCCACAAGTCGTCAGCAGCGGGTGATCACGCCTAACGGCTATATCCGTGTATACGAGCCTGGTCATCCGCTGGCGGACAAGGGTGGTTATGTCTTTGAGCATCGCCATGTCATGTGGGCCGAGGTTGGCCCTGGCGGCCTTGATTGCGAGTTGTGCGGGAAGCATGAGACCTGGCTTACCTGTCACGTCGACCACATAGACGAAAACCGCCAGAACAACGCTCGCACCAATCTCCGGATTCTCTGCCGTGGCTGCAATGTGAAGCGCGGCTTCACCCCTGAAAGCCATGCGCTTCGTAGCGGCCTTGAATTGGTCGAGTACGAAGGGAAGCGGCTTACCGCAGAACAATGGGCGCGTGATCCTCGTGTCCTGGTCAGCGGGGCGACCATAAGGGCGAGGAAGAGGGCGGGCAAGTCTGACTTCGACGCTTTGTTCGCAGCCAAGATCACTCACAACGGAAGGAGCCGTGCATGACGAATATCAAGGCGATGACCGCCGACTACCGGGCAAAAACAAGAGAGCTGAAGAGGAGAGCAGCATGACTTATCGCACCGTGGTATCCGCAGTAGTTCGGGCGCTCGCCGCCGAGACCATCAACTCCGCAGGCGGCTGCGACTTCGAGCCCAAGGTGCAGTGCGCAAAGCAGAAGGGGGAAATCGTCGGCAAGGAGGCTGCTTTCCTGACCGACTGCTGGGTGTTCGGCCGACTGCATAAGTCCCTGTCAGCGGCGCACTGGCGGGCGCTGGTCGCGAAGTACTCCACGCACACGGAGCGCAAGCACGCCGCGATCGCCGAGCTGACCAAGGTGATGCGATCGCCCGCGCCGGAGCGGTTCCTGCACTGCGCCGTTGTCACCTGGGCTTTGCCAAAACTGCCGGGCGTGGACGGGAAACGCTCGACCAACGTGCTGCCGGCCGGCTGGTACGAGATGGACAACTGGTCGAACGAACCGCACCCGATCAAGACGCAGGAGCGGTGGCGCCGGGACATTCGCAAGGCGTTGGAGACCAGCGTGGACCTCGCTTTGATCGAGGCTCAGCACATTCTTGAGCATGAAGGCCTTGTGATGTCAGAAGTCGCTTGACGACCATTGAGCCAATGAGCCATTATCGCCCCATCCTGTCATTCCTGCGTGTGTAGGAGTGATAACAAAAGCCCGGACAAATAGCCGGGCTTTTTATTCATCTGTTTTTTGATGCCCCGCCACTCTGGCTTGTGCACCAGAAGCTGCCTGGCGAATTAAACATGGAAGTTTGGCGAAACCTTTTACTACTCGGCTTTTTGCTGGTAGCTGGATGCGAGCAAACCCCTAGCGTTTGCGAAGGAAAGGGCATCACGCAGGGCGTAATTCGCGCAGTGAATGCGAATACCCGTGATGCGATGCCACTGGTGAAGAATCTCCAGTTGCAGAGCGTGCGAGCCGTGAGCGATGCCGTTGTTCAAGGCGTCACTGTTTGCTCAGCTCAAATCGTGATCCCATCCGAATTCAGCACTCTACGCAAAACCATCGAGTACCAAGTGCGCGCGGCAATGCCCGGCAACGAAAACATCTTCATGAGTCTTTCGCCTGATCCGTCGATGAAAGATTTCTACACAGATGTCCAGACCCTGTCCGAGAACGTCTTCGGAAAATCTGGCTGACGCACAGCCCCGATCCAACAAGCCTCGCCATCGTGCGGGGCTTTTTATTGCAAAAAAACCCCAACGAAGGAATGCCAAATGATGAAGCGACTCTCCGCTTACCTGGGCTTGGCGCTCGCCGCCTGCCTGTCCTGTTTCTCCATATCGGCATTCGCCGAACCGATTGCCAGCGCCTACCGAACTGCGCACTACCTGACTGCTCTCACTGAGCCGCAGGGTGTCGCCATGCAGCGACTGGAGCTCACCCTCGCCATGTGGCGAACGGGTAGCCAGTCGACTGATGAAGGTCTCGCTTCCAACCTGCGCGCATCCAGCAATCACTTCGTGATGACCAAGACCAAGCCGGCTCCTGAAGGTGTTGGCGTCGGCGAAGGCCTGTCGCGCTGCTGAATACGCCTGGAAGAAATAGAAAAAGCCCGGACATGCGCCGGGCTTTTTTGTACCTCCGAGGAAAGCCGCTACCCGAGTGGATGTTTTCCCGGATGTATCACGTCCCACCATTTCGGCTCCACCACACCCATCGCTCTGAGCTGGGAGTGCTGCTGGAGCTGACTCATTCACCGCAGCCAGGGCGGCCTTACGGAAGGCCTGGACACTGATAAGCCGGCAAGTGCAGTGCTACGGAAAAACACCGGCAGCCCGCGCACCCTGACCTCACATGCTTGCAGGGTGGCGCGAGACTGGAACAGCGAGATCGATGCATAAGGGCGTCGACGCAGTGAAGGTCTTTGGCTGGCAGCGTGGGAAGACACGCGCACCTATTCAGGGCCTCAGCATTCGCTGGGGCTTTTTTTTGTTCACGCTCCCCGAGAGGGAGGCTACCCCGGATGCTTGCCATGCCTGATAAGCCAGACACGTGGGCCAAGATCTGGGTGGCCTTGAGCAATCCGCTATGGCAGGGCGCAATCATGGCCATCACCGTCTCCCTACTGCGCATCATGTATGACGCAAAAGAAACCAGTAAGCGCCGAATCTTCTTCGAGTCGCTGATCTGTGGAGCGCTGAGCCTGGTTGCGTCGAGCCTGATCGAGTGGATGGCGTGGCCGCCGAGTTTGTCGGTAGCTGCCGGCGGGACGATCGGCTTCCTTGGCGTTACGGCGATACGCGAACTGGTCACCCGGTTCCTCGGTCGCAAGGCGGACGCGGCATGAAGGCCATAGCAGCAGCAATCATCATCGCTCTGGTCGGCATCCTGCTCATCGGCATTCAGCAGTTACGCTTCGTCGCCCTGCGCGGCGAGATGCAGATCGAGACCAAGAGCAAGAACGACGCGCTCGCGGCCAACACCGAAAGCCAGGCCACCATCACTACGCTCCGGGCCGAAGCCCAGCGCAACGCTGACTACCTGAAAGACCTGAACAAGCGAATCAAGGCCAGCGAAGACAAAGCCAAAAAGGCGAGGAAAGACTTTGAAGATCTCAAGCGCAACAGCAAGCCTGTTCGTGATTGGGCTGCTCAGCCTTTGCCTGACGGCCTGCGCGGGAAAACCGCCAGTGGCAACAAAGACACAAGCCGTAAGAATTGAAGCGCCCGAGCTGATCCCCTGCGAGCGGGTGGACCAAGACCAAGCCGACCTTCGCCTCAACGGTGACGTGTGGGAGTTGAAGGATCAGGCCATCAAGCTGCTCGACACGTGCGCCGACCAGGTAGACGCGCAGATCAAGCGCAGTCAGAGCAAGTAATCCGCGACACAAAACGAGCATCACGAAAACGTGGCGCGGAATAGGACATTTTATGACCGAGTCAAAACCGCGAATTAAGATTACAGCCACGATGACGCCCACCACCGACAGCTTGACCAATCTTGTGGCCAACATCGGCACCAATCGTGACAAGCGCTCTCACAACAGTTTCGGCTTTGAGTTCGTCAACCAGATCGAGCTAGAAGCGGCTTATCAATCCAACTGGATCGCCCGCCGGATCGTGGACAAGCCGAATGAGGACGCGCTCCGTGAGTGGCGCAAGTTCGGCAGCAAGCAGTCCAAGCAGATCGAAGCCGAAGAGCGTCGCCTGGGTGTGCAGCAACATTACCTCGACACCTGCTGTTGGGCCGACCTATACGGTGGCGCGGCACTACTGATGGTGACCGGGCAGGACCTGAGCCAACCGCTCGACCTGGACAAGATCAAGAAGGGAGGACTGAAAAACCTGGTCGTCCTCGATCGCTGGGACATCCAGCCGATTGAATTCAATCTCGATGACCCGCTCCAGCCGAACTGGATGCAGCCAAACAGCTACATGATGGTCAACGGCACGCAGCCTATTCACTACAGCCACATCATCCGCCGCACTGGGGCTCGCCTGCCGCGCCGCATGCGTATGTTCGAACAGGGATGGGGTGACAGTCGCCTTCGTCGTTGCATGTCCGACCTGCGCGATGTGGTGGCCACCAAGAGCGGTATCGCCTCGCTGGTGCTGGAAGCGAACGTGGACACCATTACCGTCAAAGGATTGAAGGATTCATTGGCAGGTCCGCAGTGCGACCAGATTACCGAGCGCTATCGGATGTTCGGGATGATGAAGTCGATCGTCAACCTCGCCCTGCTTGACGCAGGCAATGAGGAGTACGACCGAAAGAGCATCGCCTTTTCCGGCCTCAGCCAGATCATGGAGCAGTTCATGGTGTGGACGGCAGGTGCTGCCGAGATGCCGGTTACCGAGTTGTGGGGTCAGTCGGCATCAGGCCTCAGCGCAACCGGTGAAGGCGATCTGAAGACCTACCACGGCACCATCAAGGGCAAGCAGGACGGCCAGATGCGTCTGGACCTCGAAATGCTCGACCAGGTACTGATCCGCTCGGCGATGGGCAATTACCCAGAAGGCATTGAGTTCGAGTGGAATCCTCTGTCGCTGCCTTCGGGTAACGAGCAGGCTCAGGAAGACTTGGCAGACGCCCAGGCTGACGCGATGAACATTGAGTCCCGTGTGATACGCCCAAGCCATGCCATGCGACGCGCTCAAGGGAAAGGCACCTATGCCATCACCGACGAGCAGATCGCAGCCCAAGAGCAGCTAGAGAAGGACGAAGACAATGGCCTTGGCGAAGACGGCGAAGACCTCCCCGGTTTCACCTTTGGCAAAGCTGGCGGCGACCAACCAGACGCTTCTGGAAAAACGCCAGAAAAAGCCGAAGGCGCCTAAACCGGTCATGCCCAGCAAGGGCGCAGAGCGCTACTACCTCAGCGAACTGCGCTCAATGGTCAGGCTCATGGCTTCCGAGCTGATCGCATCCTTGGAGCCTGAGCTGAAGCGACTCAAACCCTCCTACATTGCAGACGCCAAAGTTACGCGCGACGGCTGGACTGACGACATCCTGGCTGCAATACGCCGCGTGTCGAGCCGGTTCACCTCGCCACTGTTTGAGGCGCAGGTAGCCCGCGTGGCTGCCCGCACCATCAGCCGCGCCGAAGCTGACAACGCCGAGGACTTCCGCGACTCGATCAACAAAGCGGTCGGTGTCGACTTCCAACTGATCACCCGGTCTGAGGGTATGCAGAACTACCTCGAAGCCTCCACGGCCGAGAACGTCAACCTGATCAAGTCCATTCCCTCTGAGTACTTTCAGAAGGTGGAGACGATCGTGCTGGGCGGCATGAAGGACGGACTCGCGCCTACGGCCATTGCCAGCCAGATACAAGAACAGACCGGTGTCAGCGCTCGACGGGCAAAGCTCATTGCGCGCGACCAGGTATCGCAACTCAATGCCGACCTGACTGAGTATCGCCAAGCTGCAGCGGGTATTGAGTTTTACAAGTCTGTGGACGCCAGTGATCAGCGAGTGTCCGGCGCCCCAGGCGGCAAGTACCCAAACGCCAAGATCAGTTGCTACGGCATCGCTCGGCAGGATATCGGCTACGGGCCTGGCATCTACAAGGTTGGCGTGGGAGCAACGTGGGGCGGCAAGACTGGCTTGAAGCCAGGCAAGCATCACCCTCTGTGCCGCTGCGTCGCCATCGCCCAGATCCCCGGCGTGAACTACTTCCCCGACAAGGGCTGACCATGAAAAGAATGACCCTCGACGAGACCTTCGCGCCTACGTCTCGCACCCTCACGCCTGAAGGTTTCCTCTGCGTGAAGGGCATTGCCGCCCGCACAGGGGTTTATCAGTACCTGTCGAGCGAGCTGGACCTTGATGGTCCTGAGCGCATCGTCAACGTGTACCGATCCCCTGAGGAAGTGTTCTCCCCCGAATCTATGGCGACCTACCTCGACAAGGACGTGACCAACGACCACCCGGACGATCTGGTTGACTCCACCACCTTCAAGGAGGTGTCGGTGGGGCATGTTCGAGGCGTAGAACGCGACGGCGACAACCTCATCGTCGACATGATCATCAAGGATCAGTCGGCCATCGACGACATCCAGTCCGGCAAGTCCGAGCTTTCCCCTGGCTACCTCGCTGAATACGTGGAAGCCCCCGGAATCGCCCCTGACGGCACCGCCTACGAATACGAGCAGCGTGACATTCAAATCAATCACAACGCCGTTGTAGAAGCAGCGCGGGCCGGAAAGGTCGCCCGCATTTTTGATCACAAACCGAAAGGTATTACCCATATGGCGACCCGGAAAGTCTTTCTGGACTCCAAGAAAAGCCGCTCCATCATCCTGGGCGAAGAGGCCGCAACGGTAGTCGAAGACGCCGTGTCCGCCTTGCAAAAGTTCGCGGATGGAGAGTCGGAACGCGCAGACAAAGCTGAAGCCACCAAGGACGAAGCCGAAGAGAAGCTGGAAGAGGCCAAGAAGGAAACTTCCGACGCCGCTATCGGCCTGCGCGTGAAGGCAACCCTCGACACCATTGCCCTGGCGGCCCGTGTCGTTAAATCGTTCGATGCGAAGGGCCTTGTGTCCCCGCTCGAAATCAAACGCGCGGCGATGGCACAGTTCAAGCCAACCCGCGACTGGGCTTCCAAGTCCGAAGCCTATGTTATGGGCGCCTTCGAAGCCGCTGCTGATGAAGCAGATGACGAGGACGAGGACGACGACAAGTCGAAGACCAAAGACAGTCTGAAGCAGTTCGCCAAGGACGCCGCATCGCGTGGCCTGAAGCCAACGCAAGACGGTACTGACGCCTACAACACGTTCCTGCGAGGTGGCAAGTAATGGCTACTGCATTCGATACCTTCGGCCAGTACGCCGGCAAGGCCTACGAAGGCCAGATAAATGACCTGAGCATGGCGGACGTCACCACCGCCGTTGCAGCGGTCGCCATTCCATTCGCTCGAGCAGTCGTATCGGCCGCAATCGACAAGCAGGGCCAACTGCCTGCCGCCGGCGCCGGTTTCTTCCTCGGCATCTCGGTACGCAAGCCTGTGGGCGTCAGCGGCAGCTACATGACCGGCCAGCTCACCGACAGCGGCAACGTCGTCGGCGGTTACCGTATCAATGAAGAAGTCAGCCTGGTTGCTACCGGCCGCATCTGGGTCAAGACCCTCGGCGGTGCCACCAAGGGCGCGCAGGTTTACGCCGTGCCGCTCACCGGTGAGCTGACCAACGCTGCCACCGCAGGCAACCACCTGCTTCCGGGTTGCGTCTTCAAGACCACTGCCGCGGCTGGCGAATTGGCGCTTGTGCAGGTCAAGTCTGACGCCACCACCACTATCGCCGCTTAAGGAGCTGCCAATGCGCACTTTCGACGCTTCGCCCCAGGCGCAACTGGGCTTCCTGATCGGTCAGCTGACCTACGTTGAACAGGAAGTCCTGCGCCAGCCTTACCCAGAAATCAAATACCCGTCGATCCTGACCGTGGACACCTCGGCCCCGGACTACGTCGAATCGATCGCCTTCAAGGTGCTCGACTACAAGGGTGAGCCTGCGCCAATCGGCGACGTCTCCCACGACTTTCCGCTGGCCGAAATCGCTTCCAAGGTTGGCGGCGTGGATGTGGTCCAGGCTGGTCTGGGCTACACCTACACGCAGATCGAAGTGGGCAAGGCTCAGGAGATGGCGAACACCGTCGGCTTCGGTGGCGCGATCAACTACTTGGCTGAGAAGCCAATCGCAACACGCACGCTGACCGAGCAATGGTTGGACCGTGTGGCGATGGTGGG
>JALYPE010000564.1 GCA_030856525.1 Pseudomonadota bacterium
GTCCCGCACATCCGCAGGTCCCAACAAGCCTCCACCCCACAGGTAGATATGCGCAGCGCCGAACATTTTTTTGCCTTCCGGCGTCATCACCAGCTTGGCGTTCAGGGTTTCATATGGTCCGGTGTCGAGCAGCCATTGGCGATACCGTTTGGCACCGCTCAGCAGATCGGCCTCGCCCAGCGTCAGGCGAAAGGTCATCGCCGCGGTAGGGTCCAATGTGGTGAATTCGTGGCTCGCTGCCAAAGCGATTCCGCGACCGTCAGCACTGAATACCAGCCGATTGTTGTAGGGGTTGGTCATCAGCCAGTTCAGCGTGAAATTGCCGTGATCCACGCCCCACAGCGGCAAACTCAAATCCTGGGTGGTGTTGAACTCGCCCTGCTTGAGCAGGAAAGCTTGCCACTGCGCATTGCCGTCAGGCACGTAATGCCCATCGGCCAGCGGCCAGATCAGGCCTTTGCCCATGGCACTGCCGGGCTGTCTGAGAAAGCTCAGCTCGCCCGGATCACGGGCGGTAATGGACAGGATCAGGTCACGGTGCTCAAGGACTGCGCTGAGCACCCAGGCACCGTCGTCCCATTGCCAATCGATGCGATTTTCGCTCAGTTTGAGCTGGTCGACCTTGCGCGCGCCTGCACCGGTCGATGCCTGCACGGGAGTGCCGAGCGCAGGCGTCACACGGATGGCCAAGGTTGCCGCGTCGACCTCGACACGCCAGAGCACATTTTCGAGCACGGTATCGGCCAGCGCCCAGGGACACATCAACACGCCCGTGATCAACAAAACAAAACGCCACATGGCGCGTCCCTCTTCCGGATGGAAAAGGGACGCTAACGCAATACGCCTCGTCTGTAAGTCAGACCGTTCCGAAAGTGACGGCCGGACGCAACATCAAGCCGCTGTCGAGGCGTCTTTTTCAGGCTCGCGAATCTTGTACCAAGCCACATACAGCGCCGGCAAAAACAGCAGCGTCAACAACGTCGCGATGATGATCCCGCCAATCATCGCGTAGGCCATCGGCCCCCAGAACACTTCCCGGGCGATCGGAATCATCCCCAGACTCGCGGCGGCCGCTGTCAGCAGGATCGGTCGACGGCGATGTTCAGTGGCTTGCACCACCGCATCCCAGGGAGACGAACCTTCCTTCTCGTAAGCATCAATCTGCGTCACCAGAATCACCGAGTTGCGGATGATGATGCCGATCAGCGCGAGGATCCCCAGAATGGCCACGAAGCCCATCGGTGTACCGGTCGGAATCAGCGCCAACACCACACCGATCAAGCCAAGCGGCGCAACGCTGGCCACCAGGAACATCTTCTGCACACTGTGCAACTGGATCATCAAAAAGGTTGCCATCAAGAACAGCATCAACGGCACGACCTTGGCGATCGGCCCTTGCGCCTTGCCACTTTCCTCGACCGTACCGCCGGTAGCGACTTTGTAACCGACTGGCAAAGCTTCGGCGAACTTGTCAATGGCGGGCTTCAGTTGCTTGACCAGATCGGTCGGCTGAATTTCGTCGCGCACTGCAGCCTTGATGGTAATGGTCGGCTTGCGGTCGCGGCGCCACACCAGCGGCTGCTCAAGTTCATAGCGCACAGTGGCGAAGGCCAGCAGCGGAATCGACGTGCCGCCCGGCGTGACGATCTGCAGGTTCTGCAAGGTTTCCGGCGTGCCACGTTCAGCGTCGACCGCCCGCCCGACCACGTTGATCAGGTAGATATCGTCGTTGACCTGGGTCACCGGCGCGCCGACCACGATGCTGTTCATCAGGTTGGCCACGTCTTCCGACGACAGCCCCAATTGCCGCGCCCTGTCTTGTGCGATGTCGATGCGCAGGACTTTGCCTGGCTCGTTCCAGTCGTAGATGATCTCGCCGATGTGCGAGTTCTTGTCCAGTTCAGTGGCCAGCTCGATCGCGTGTTTGCGCACCTGATCGATGTCTTTGCCGCTGACCCGATACTGAATCGGCCGCCCCACTGGCGGGCCCATTTCCAGCGCTTGCACGTAGCTGCCGATGCCGACGAACTCTTTGCGCAAACGTTCGTTCAGGCGCGCGCTCAGGGCCGCTCGCGATTCCAGACCTTTGCTGACGATGACCAGTTGCGCGTAGTACGGGTTCTGCAATTGCTGGTCGAGCGGCAGGTAGAAACGGATCGCTCCTTCGCCGATGTACGTGCTCCACCGCACGATGTCCGGGTCGCCCTTGAGCGATTCTTCCAGCTTATCAACGGCTTTGCGGGTTTCGGCGATCGAGGCGTTTTGCGGCAGGTTCAGGTCGACCAGAATTTCCGGGCGGTCGGAGGACGGGAAGAACTGGTTCTGCACGAACTGCATGGAAAACACCGAGGCGGCGAACAGCGCAATGGTAATGCCGATCGCCCACCAGCGATTACGCATCGCCCAGAGCATGCCGCCGTTGAAGGCGCGGCCGATGCGGCCAGGGTCTTCGTTGTGCGGCTTTACCTTGGCGCTGAGGATGTGCACGCCGATCACGGGCGCGAAAAGCACCGCGACAACCCACGACACCAGCATTGCCACGGCAATTACCGCGAACAGCGTAAAGGTGTACTCCCCCGCCGAGCTGGCGTTCAGGCCGATGGGTACGAATCCGGCCACTGTCACCAGCGTGCCGGTGAGCATCGGGAACGCGGTCGAGGTGTAGGCAAACGTCGCCGCCTGCTCCTTGGTCTCGCCCATTTCCAGGCGCGTGACCATCATCTCGACCGTGATCATGGCGTCGTCCACCAACAGGCCGAGGGCGATGATCAGGGCGCCGAGGGAAATCCGTTGCATGGTGATGCCGCTGTATTCCATGAAGA
>JALYPE010000575.1 GCA_030856525.1 Pseudomonadota bacterium
GCGCTGAAGCGCGCATCGTTGGCGTAAACGTCCCGAGTGCACGACGCCAGGCTCGGCAGTCCTGCGAGGTTGCCAAAGCTCGCATCGATCAACTCCATGACCAGGCCAGCCTGACCGTCCGGATGCCCGGCGATGCGGCCTTCAACCCGGATCAGGTTGGCATGCAGCCCGGCGGTGATGCAGGCATTCATTTCGTGCAGCGGCGAGCCGTCGCTGGTCATCTCGCCTCTGTACAGTTTGACTGCGACCTCATCGGCGGGTTGGTCCGGTCGTTGCCACGCCGCCCGGTAAATAACGCCCGAGGCGCCTTCGCCCAGTTGCGCTTGCACGCAAAGCGTCGACCAGGCAATGAGGGGCGTAGCGTCAAGCGCGGCGGCGTCGGCTTCGGTTTCCAGCGGATTACCTGCGTAGGCCAGCCAGCTCAGGCTCGGCAGGGTCAGCAGCCACTGCGGCAGCTCGGTGAGTCGGTTGGCAGCGACACGAATCAGTTCCAGCCGATGGCAATGACGAAGGGTTTCGGGCAAACGCTGCAGACGATTTCCCGACAGCAGGAGTTTTTGCAGATGCGGGCGTTCGCCCAGCTCGTTCGGCAACTCGCGGATGCAGTTATCGGTGAGGATCAGCCACTGCAACAACGTCGGCAGGGAACTGCCCGGCACGGTTTCAATTTTGTTGGCCTTGAAGCCGACCATGGTCAGCGCCGCGCATTGACCCAGGCACACCGGCAGTGCGGTGAACAGGTTGTCCGAGCAGAAAATCACCCGAAGACGCGTCAGGCGAAACAAATCATCGGGCAGGCTGCTCAAGGCGTTGCCGCTCAGATTTAGCACTTCGAGCGAATCGGCCAGCGCAAAAATTTCCCGGGGAAACTCGGTCAGTCCGCAGGATAGGTCCAGGCGAGTGATGCCCGACAATTGGCCGGCGCGTAGTTGGGCGAGGGTGTGCATGAACGGGTTCGCTATTGATTGTCGAGGCGGCGCGGGGCCTGGTAATGGCCGACATGATAGCGGGAAAGTTGCCTCCGTCAGGATGCTTTCACGTCCCCCAACTGTCCCAACCGGCTGCGCGTGCGCGCCAGATCAATCGCATCACCGCTCAGACTCTCGCGCAACGAGTGCTGGCCCAGCAAAACGAGATGCTTGTCCTGATCATAAAGAACATCCACCAGGTTGATGAACCGTTGCTGCGCGGCGATCGAACAGCGGTCGAGCAAGGGCAATTCATCGATAATCCAGTGATCAAAGTGCGTGCACAACTCCAGGTAATCCATCACCGCAGTGGGCTCATCGCACAGGTCGCTGAAGGTGAACCCGACGGAGCGAGCTTCACAAAATCGGGCGCGCATATGCCGGGTTCCGACCGGTAAGGCAATGGCGGGCGCGTCAGCGGCGGGCAGGTTGAACAGCTGGCGCTGCGCCAGGCTGGCCGGCCAGACGTAGCGACCCTGCGTGAATACCTGATGAGCATGGGTTGGCGACTGGCTGCGATAATCGTGATCACCGCCGACTTCCATGACTTGCATGCGCGCATTGATCAGTTCGATCACCGGCTTGAACCGCGCGTGATAAAGCGGGTTGGGCAGCAGGCCTTCGGGTGGGTAGTTGGAGGTGACCAGCAGCAGGATGCCGCGACCGAACAGTGCATTGAACAACCGGGTGATCAGCATCGCGTCGCCGATGTCGTGCACGTGAAACTCATCGAAACACAGCACCCGACAATCACGCAGTAACGCGTCGAGCGTTGCTGTCAGCGCATCCGGATGATCGCGATGGGCGAAAATGCCTTGATGAAGTTGCGCGAAGAACGAGTGAAAGTGCAGGCGCTGTTTTTGCGTGATTGGCAGCGCCTGGAAGAATCCGTCGAGCAGCCAGCTCTTGCCGCGGCCAACAGCGCCGTGCAGGTACAACCCAGGCAAGGTTTTCGTCGAAGTGCTCAGCAGCATATTGGCGTGCTGCGCCATGCTGTCAATGACTTGCTGCTGGCTGTGGCTGAGGGTGTAACCCTGAACGTGCGCTTTTTGTCGAAAGAAATCGTGGATTACGCGACCCGCCGCCGCGCTGCCAGCCACGGGTTCGAAGTGCTTGCCGAAGAGCCGGCGCAGGGGAGGCCAGCGAGGTATGAAGCGTGAACGGTTGGGCGGTCGAACGGCCGCTGTGAAGTCATCCCCGTGTTGGTCAGGAAAGCGGGCACAGTGTAACCAAATCAGGCAACGCGCTTTTACAGTGATTGGCGACGTTGGGCTGAGCGCGTTTCGAATGTGGGAGTGAGCCTGCTCGCGATAGCGGTGGGTCAGTCGAAATCACTGTCGGATGTAACGACCTCATCGCGAGCACACTCTCCCCCCAGGGATCTGCAGCGGGTTCAGAATTGCTCGGTCCGCTTAAGCATCTGCGCAGCCGGTGTATCTGTCGGGCTGACCATCGCATAGTTGTAACC
>JALYPE010000582.1 GCA_030856525.1 Pseudomonadota bacterium
CGCGCTGAGTGCCGCAACCGGCCAGAACCAGCAGGGCAGCGACGCTCATGATCAATCGATTGGCTTGCATGGTGCTCCATCAAATCCGTTGAGGCGAGGTCACCATACGATCAATGGCATGGCGCAGGCTATGACTGTCGCCGCCCCTCCCCGTTCCCCCCCGGACATTTCCTACAGACCAATCCGACAAATCCATTGCGCGACGTTACTGAGAAAAACTATCATTCGCACCTGGAGTCGTATTTGCGCAAGGAGTTCTCGGCGCCCGCCATTCTTACCTCACAAGCGGCGCGCCGCAGGTACGAAACATGATTACTCCAGGCCGCATTGGCGTTCCTTTTCGCCCGACACTTCTCGCCCTGCTCTGCTCGTTGTCCGTGACTGTCCATGCTGCCCCCGAGGCCACCGATAACAGCGGCAAGGCGCTGGTGCTGGGCGACGTCAACGTCAATGCTCAAGCCCCGACAGCCTCGGATCTGCCGCCGCCCTATGCCGGTGGCCAAGTGGCGCGTGGCGGGCAGATGGGTGTGTTGGGTAATCAGGACATCATGGACGTGCCCTTCAGCATGGCCTCCTACACCGAGCAGTTGATCCAGGATCAGCAGGCCGAAGACGTCGCCGACGTGCTGCTCAACGATGCCTCGGTGCGTCAGGCCAGCGGTTTCTCCAACCAGGCCCAGATCTTCATGATCCGCGGCTTGCCCCTGACTGGCGACGATATTTCCTACAACGGGCTGTACGGCGTACTACCGCGACAGATCATTTCCACCGACGCCCTTGAGCGCGTGGAAGTGTTCAAAGGCCCCAACGCGTTTATCAACGGGGTCACGCCGACCGGCTCGGGCATCGGCGGTGGCGTCAACCTGCAACCCAAGCGCGCCGGCGATGAGCCCTTGCGCCGTTTCACCACCGACATCAGCGACGAAGGACGAATCGGCCAGCACCTTGATCTCGGCCAGCGCTTCGGCGAAGACAACCGTTTCGGTGCTCGGGTCAACCTCGCCCAACGCGAAGGCGATACCGCCATCGACAAAGAAAACCAGCGTTCCAAACTGTTTGCCATTGGCCTCGACTACCGCGGCGATGCCCTGCGCGTGTCCGGTGATTTCGCGTACCAGAAACAGCGCATCAACGCGGGTCGCAACACGGTCAACGTCGGCAACGCCACGCACATCCCCGACGCGCCATCGGCCGACACCAACTACGCGCCGAAATGGGGTTTCACCGAAATCGAAGACACCTTCGGCATGCTGCGCGCCGAATATGACCTGAACGACAGCTGGACCGCCTACATTGCCGGCGGCGCCAAGCACAGCCGCGAAGTCGGTCGCTACAACTCGACCACGCTGGTCGGCAACGACGGCGGTTCGGTGACGACCGGCTCGTTCATTCCTCACGACGAAGACAACAAAAGCGTCATGGGCGGCCTCAACGGTAAATTCAACACCGGCCCTGTCAGCCATAAACTCAATTTCGGCCTGGCCGGGATCTGGACCGAACAACGCAGCGCCTACGATTTCGACCTGACCCGTTATTCGAACAACATCTACCACCCGGTGGACACGCCTTCACCGGTCGGCAACTTTTCCGGCGGCAACCTGAACGATCCGGGTATCGTCGGCAAAACCTTCAACCGCAGCGTGGCGATTTCCGACACGCTGGGTTTCTTCGATGATCGCCTGTTGGTGACCGTCGGCCTGCGTCGCCAGCAATTGGTGGTGCAAGGTTATGGTTACGCGCCGTACGGGTCCGGCAGCCGCACTTCCTCCTACGATGAAGCGATCACCACGCCGGTCTACGGCATCGTGTACAAACCTTGGGATACCGTGTCGTTCTATGCAAACCGCATCGAAGGTCTGGCGCAGGGGCCGACTTCTCCAACGTCGGCGCTCAGCCGCGTGGTGGTCAATGGCAACGAGGTCTATGCACCGGCGCGTTCCAAACAGCTTGAAGCCGGGGTCAAGATCGACAGGGGCACCTATGGCGCCAGCATTGGGGTATTTCGCATCGAACAGCCAAGTGACGGCTACACCGAGATCATCGATGCGACCACCGCGCGTTACGTGCGCGAAGGCGAACAGGTCAACAAAGGCGTCGAACTCAACGTCTTCGGCGAACCCCTCAGTGGCCTGCGCCTGATCAGCGGCCTGACCCTGATGGACACCGAACTGAAGAACACCGCCGGCGGCCTCAATGACGGCAACGATGCGATCGGCGTGCCGACCTTCCAGTTCAACGCCTCCGTCGACTGGGACGTACCGGGCCTGCACGGCGTGGCTTTGAATGGCCGCCTGTTGCGTACCGGCGGGCAATACGCCGATGCTGCCAACAACCTGAGTCTGCCGACCTGGAATCGCTTCGACGCCGGGGCTCGTTATGCCTTCAAGGTTCAGGAAAAAGACGTGACGTTGCGCTTCGGCGTGGAAAACCTCGCCAACAAAAAATACTGGGAATCGGCTCAGGGCGGTTACCTGACCCAAGGCGAACCGCGCGTAGCGAAGTTGTCGGGCACCATCGACTTCTGATCCGCACCACTTATCGAAAAGGCCCCGCAGCTTCCCGGCTGCCGGGCCTTTTTCCGTTTGGCGGGCAGGCTGGCGACCTGTTTGCGCTGAACCATACTTGAGGCGCAACCCCGACGAGGACAGGCTGATGAATCGCAGCGACGTTCTGATCATCGGCGCCGGCCCCACCGGCTTGGCGTTGGCATTGTGGCTAAGCAAACTGAAGATCAGCGTGCGCATCATCGACAAGACCTCGGCACCCGGCACCACTTCGCGGGCGCTGGCCGTGCAGGCGCGGACGCTGGAACTGTATCGCCAGCTCGACCTGAGCGACGCGGTGCTGGAAAACGGCCATCGAGTGGCAGCGGCGAATTTCTGGGTCAGGGGCGAACCGGTGACCCGCTTGCCGTTAACCAATATTGGCGAAGATCTGACGCCGTATGCCTTTCTCGAAATATTCCCTCAGGACAAGCATGAGCAGCTACTGATCGAGCGCCTGCACGCGTTCGGCGTCGAGGTCGAACGCAGTACCGAACTGGAGAGTTTCGATGAAACCGGCGATGGCATCAACGCCCGCCTGCGCTTGCCCGATGGCCAGCAGGAAAGCTGTCAGGCGTGCTACATCGCAGGTTGCGACGGTGCGCGGTCGATCGTGCGCAAGGGCCTCGACAGCGAATTTCCCGGTGGCACCTATCAGCAGATTTTTTACGTGGCCGATGTGCAAGCCAGCGGCCCGGCGCTCAATGGCGAGCTGCACCTGGACCTGGACGACGCGGATTTTCTCGCGGTGTTTCCGATGGATGCCCAGGGTCGCGCACGCTTGATCGGCACGGTGCGCGACGAGCGCGCAGAGCATCCTGAGGCGTTGCAGTTCGAAGATGTCAGTAGCCGCGCCATCGAGCACCTGAACGTGCAGATCGAGCAAGTGAACTGGTTCTCGACCTATCGTGTGCATCATCGCGTCGCCGATCATTTTCAGCACGGTCGCGCGTTTTTACTGGGTGATGCCGCACACGTGCACAGCCCCGCAGGTGGCCAGGGCATGAACACCGGTATTGGCGATGCGATCAACCTCGCGTGGAAACTCGCGGCGGTGTTGAGCGGCAGTGCCGAGGCCAGGTTGCTCGACACCTACGAACCCGAGCGCATCGCTTTTGCCCGCAAACTGGTGTCCACCACTGATCGCGTATTCAGTTTCGTCACCGCCGAAGGACGCATCGCCGACTTGCTGCGCACGCGGCTTGCGCCGTACCTGCTGCCGAAAATGGCCTCGTTCGAAACCGGCCGCGAGTTCGTTTTCCGCACGGTGTCGCAGCTCACGCTCAACTATCGTGCGATGTCGTTGAGCAGCGGCGTCGCCGGTCACGTCCATGGTGGCGACCGCATGCCCTGGGCG
>JALYPE010000432.1 GCA_030856525.1 Pseudomonadota bacterium
CACCTGGCGTGTCCGTCCGATCTCTGCCAGCCATTCATCGGCGTAGCCGCTGACATTGGCGGTATGCGAAACCAGTACGTGCGGGCGCGAACAATACTCATCGAGCGTCAACGGTGTGTCGGACGCATCGGCACGCAACACACTGGGCAGGATATGCCGCAACAATTTTCGCTTGGCATTGGCCGGCAAACCGCGCGTCTGGCTGATCCCAACCGTAATGTCGCCGGATGCCAGCAAATCCGGAATTCGCCAGTAATCGACATGCTGCACAACGAACACTACTTTGGGCGCTTCCTGACGCAGCGCTCTCAGCAATGGCGGCAGCAGACCGAATTCAACATCGTCCGACAGCCCGATACGAAACGTCATGGTGCTGCTGGCGGGGTCAAAATCATGGGTCAGGCTCAAGGCAATCGACAACGAGTCCAGTGCAGGCGACAGATACTGAATCAACTCCTCAGCCCTGGCCGTCGGCTCCATCCGGTGGCCGACACGAATGAACAGTGGATCGTTGAACATCGTGCGCAGACGGTTCAGCGCCGAACTGATGGTTGGCTGACCGAGAAACAGTTTCTCCGCCACCCGCGTGACGTTGCGTTCATGCATGAGTGTTTCAAACACCACCATCAAGTTGATGTCGGCCTTGCGAAGCTCGTTGCGATTCATCCGTTAACCCCATGCCAGAACTGACGACAGTTTAGGTAGGTGGCGCAAGCAACGTCCATGCGACCTGAGCAGTATCTTCAACCTGTCGCGAGGGATATGAAAAAAGCTGCCCGGTCCGAGCAGCTTTACGGTGTTCAATCTAGATTTCCTTGATAGGCGTCTGATCCTGAGTCCCCTTGATCAAGCTGATGGCGTGCACACAATCCGCCTTGTTGATGTAAGACTCGCCGCTGGCGATCGTCTCATGATTGCCAGCCCTCAGACGCCAGCGCCACTGGCCTTGTCCTGTCCTCGCGGTGCCTCGGGTTTGTCGGTAAATTTCAAAATACATGGTTCGCTCCTTGCGATGGGTGATAACGGCAGATCGGGATCTGCGAAACCAGAGTAGATGAGGTTTTGAGGAGGCAAAGACATTCAATGTCAGGGAATATTTCGCCCTGCGTAACAGCTTTTGCGGGGTAGCCAACAGAGACGAGGCCTGGAGAAAAGCACGACACGCAGAAGTGATTTTTCGAGCGCACAGGCTTATTTTTCCTACGCCGTTGCAGTGGATTGGCTGACACCCTGCCCGCCAAATTTCGTCATGCGGCTGGCTTTGGAATGTCGCGGATAAAACTCACGAACACGAAAAAGCCACGTAGATTTTCCTCTACGGGGCTTTCTGTGTATGGCTAAATAGAAGTCGCGGGTAAGGACTCAAAAATAAATCACTTTCCGTCACCAGTCTTAATAATCCAAGCAATTTGCCTGAGCAACTTTATAACGCACACGGCGTATCCTAGCGCAGCGAATAGAAAAACCAACGCGCCACCAGCCCCTACTTTCACCCAAACAAATGATGAGCAAATGCAAAACACCGTAACCACAGTTAAGGAAAAAACAACGAAGCACTTCAAGAAAGGCTTCAAATGAAAACATGTGCTCAGATAAATCGCCAAACTGTAGAACGGCAAGACGAATAACGTACCTACCGCCGCAACAATTAATAGAAACATCGACGCAGGACCATCTTCACCAGCCGAATAACTTAGACTATGAATAAAAACTGCCACCCAAGGAATCAAAGTCACAATGTTAAATATCAACATCGAAAAAACGGAGTCTGTTTCCATAACATTGTTTTGGGCTGCCAACATATCTTTCTCCATTGAAATTAACGACTAAAAAATTCAGATCACCTAAGAATTGAGATCGGCAATTCTCCCTGGATGATAATTTGGTAAGGTTTACCTTTTTTGATTTGATCCAAGAGGCGACCTCCTGTTGTAGCGGCCTCCCCAATTTCAGACCGCACTTCCATTCAGGTAGTGAGACCAAGCTGCGAAGGGGGTGAGTATCCCTCCGGACAATTCACGGGCTACGGAAATCGTCCTTTTGTAACCCCACCCATATATGGCTTCCCTCACTGCTTCCGCAGATAGCGCATGAGGATTGAAACTCATATATTTATCAGCGATAGGCACTTTAACAAGAGCAAACGAAAGTTCGGCCGTCGACAGATAACACCACCCATCCCGGAATTGCCAATAAACCTCCTCCATGCTTTATCATCATCTCCCTCCAGCAACCCTCTGCGTACATTTGTAGTCGACGAGGATGCTGCGCTGCCACAGCCGCTGCTGGATTGCCCATCGACAGATTAAGGCCTGGAGCGCTCGAAGAAAAAAGGAGCGACCGCATTGATGTTAAGTGCCGGCAAAGTCATTCCATTAGCAATGACACCCTCCTTGGTTAAATAATGAGCCCGCCGTTTAACGGCGCCGCCAACTAGATAATCACCATACCAAACAAATCGCAATGCGAAACCGCGCATAAAAATGTACGAAACGTCCTAACAAACTGTAGCCCGCGCACACCTCTAGTCTCAGCGTCCGAGCTGCTCCGTATTGCGGCTGAATCCCTAACTCGCTTAACAACAGGCTCACATTCTCACTCAAGCTAATGCTCGATCAGAAATATCGTTTTGCTACTCACCTATGCGTCATGCGCTGGATGATTTCTTATCAACATGCGTTGTATTCCAAGTTGTTGCACAGAGCTACTGCCAATCCTGTAAACCAAGTAACTCGACTATGACTAAATTCAGAATAATTCCTTGTTCCATTCCGTAATGGTGACAGTTGCCCAGGATAGCGCAGCGCCAGAAGCCCCTACCCTATGATCGATGCGCATGCTCACTTGGAAACAGGAACGCGCAAAACAGAATGTGAGTCGATCACGGCCAGAGCTGCGGGTGAACCTGACAAAACCGTAATCTTTCGCTCAGCCTTCTGAAAGGTTGCACCCATTACCCTCTTCATCGAACTTGGCAGTATCTCCTGTTTGCTCTGTCATCCGACTGACTGGGAACAAAGCGCCATGCAACCTGAAACATCAAGACGAACCTTCGTAAAGGGGCTCGCCGCCGCCGGGATCCTCGGTGGCCTGGGGCTATGGCGCACGCCTGTCTGGGCCATCAACAGCCCCGGCGAGGCGCATGTCCTGGCCGGTACCGATTTCGACCTGTTCATCGGCGAGACCCCGGTCAACATCACCGGCAACCCGCGCACCGCGATGACCATCAATGGCGGCATACCCGGCCCTCTGCTGCGCTGGCGAGAAGGCGACACGGTCACGTTGCGAGTGAGGAACAAACTCAACGCCGACACCTCCATTCACTGGCACGGCATTCTGCTGCCGGCCAACATGGACGGTGTGCCAGGGTTGAGCTTTCATGGCATTGAACCGGGTGGAATGTATGTCTATCAGTTCAAGGTTCGGCAGAACGGCACTTACTGGTACCACAGTCATTCGGGGCTTCAGGAACAGTCCGGCGTTTACGGCCCGTTGGTGATCGACGCGAGGGAGCCGGAGCCGTTCCAGTACGACCGCGATTACGTGGTGATGCTGACCGACTGGACCGACGAAGACGCAGTCGGCCTGATGCAGACTTTGAAAAAACAGTCGGATTACTACAACTACAACAAGCGCACCGTGGGCGACTTCATCCACGACGTCAGTGAGAAAGGTTGGGCTTCCACGGTCGCAGATCGAAAGATGTGGGCCGAAATGAAGATGAATCCCACGGACCTGGCCGACGTCAGCGGCGCGACTTACACCTACTTGATGAACGGCCAGTCGCCTGACATGAACTGGACGGGGATATTCCGGCCCGGCGAGAAACTGCGCCTACGTTTCATCAACGGCTCCGCCATGACCTACTTCGACGTACGCATTCCCGGTCTGAAAATGACGGTGGTCGCCGCAGACGGTCTGTACGTCAAACCGGTGAGCGTCGACGAGTTTCGCATCGCAGTGGCGGAGACTTTCGATGTGATCGTCGAGCCGACCCAGGATGCTTATTCCTTGTTCGCCCAGTCGATGGATCGCACTGGCTATGCCTGTGGCACGCTGGCAGTGAAGACGGGAGTGTCCGCGCCGATACCACCACTGGACCCGAGGCCTCTGGTGACCATGGATGACATGGGTATGGGCGGTATGGATCACGGTAGTACCGGCGGCGACATGGCGGGCATGGATCACAGCCAGATGGCAGGCATGGATCACAGCGGTATGGCTGGAATGGGCGAAATGCAGCCCCACCCCGCGACGGAAAGCAACAACCCGCTGGTGGACATGCAAGCCATGACCACTTCACCCAAGCTTGATGATCCTGGCCTCGGCCTGCGTGACAACGGTCGTCGGGTCCTGACCTACTCCGACCTGCGCAGTACCTTCGAAGACCCGGATGGCCGCGATCCCGGCCGAACCGTAGAACTGCACCTCACTGGCCATATGGAAAAGTTCGCGTGGTCATTCAACGGCGTGAAATTCTCCGATGCCGAACCGCTGCGCCTCAAGTACGGCGAGCGAATCCGCATCGTGCTGGTCAACGACACGATGATGACTCACCCCATCCACCTGCATGGCATGTGGAGCGATCTGGAAGACGAAAACGGCCAGTTCATGGTGCGCAAACACACCATCGACATGCCGCCAGGCTCACGGCGCAGTTATCGGGTGACGGCCGACGCGCTCGGCCGCTGGGCCTATCACTGCCACCTCCTGTACCACATGGAAATGGGCATGTTCCGTGAAGTTCGCGTGGAAGAATGAGGCGCTACCCATGATCAGGATCACTCCGATTTCTTTGGCACTCGCGACCGCGAGCCTGACACTTTCCTCGGCGATGGCCGCCACGGAAAACATGCAGAACATGGATCATAGCCAGATGCCGGGCATGGACCACAGCCAGATGCAAAGCATGGACGATGGCCAAATGCAGCCTGCCGCGCCGACCGAAAGCCGCACGCCGATCCCGGCGTTGACCGATGCCGATCGCGCCGCTGTGTTCGTCAGCCCGGGTGGGCATAACGTGCACGACTCCGCGCTCAACACTTACTTTCTCGCAGACAAGCTTGAATGGCAGGATGCCGATGCCGGCAACACCCTGGCCTGGGATATCTCCGGTTGGGTCGGGGGAGACATCGACCGCCTGTGGCTGCGCTCCGAAGGCGAACGCACCAACGGCAAGACCGAAGAGGCGGAAGTCCAGGCACTGTTTGGGCACGCCATCTCCCCGTGGTGGGACGTGGTAGCAGGCATTCGGCAAGATTTCAAACCTGGCGCCCCCCAAACCTGGGCGGCGTTCGGCGTGCAAGGCATGGCGGTGTACAACTTTGAAACCGAGGCCACAGCGTTCATCGGTGAAGGTGGCCAAACCGCCGCGCGACTTGAAGGCGACTACGACATCCTGCTGACCAACCGACTCATTCTGCAGCCAACCGCCGAACTTAATTTTTACAGTAAAAACGACCCGCACCGCGGCATCGGCTCTGGCCTGTCTAACAC
>JALYPE010000631.1 GCA_030856525.1 Pseudomonadota bacterium
TCCTTGCCTTGAACATTGCGCGCCGCGAAGACCATTTCGGCCATTTCCTGGATTCCGGAAGCGTTCGGCAAGGGCAGATCCTGTTCGAGGATGGTCTTCATCCGCGGCAGGAAGATCCACTGCAACCACTGCTCGAAGTCCAGTGTGTCGACCGAGAAAGGCTCGATACTGGACAACGCTTCGGCTGAGGGCGACTCATCGTCCCACCAGCCTTGAACCCGCAGTTCGCGTTCGATCAGCAGCAGCTGCTCGGCAATCTTCGGAAAACGTGCGTCCATCACGAAGCTACCTTGGCCTTCTGACGGGCCAATGCAGCGCCAGCGGAATCACCCTGTTTCTCGCGAGCCTGAGCGATCAATCCCCACAGACTGGCCTGCAGCGCGGGGCGACCATTGGCGAACGTCAGACCACGACGGGCAAGCTGTTCAGCCTGAGCCGCATCACCTTGAGCCATGCGTACTTGAGCCAGTCGATAAAGGACTTGCGGCTCACGTGGCGCAACGCGCTGAGCGCGCTCGAGGCTGGAAGTCGCGCCATTCAGATCGCCGCCCGCCTGTTGTTGCTGGGCAGTGGTCAGCAGCGCCAACACCGGACCGTCGAGCTGTTCGTCGGCAGACAGACCGCCCGAGCTCGCCGAAGGAATGCCGCTCGGCGTCGCCGGCATGCTGTAGCTGCCCTGAGTGACCGGCGCCGATTGCACCGGCAAGGTATTGATCGGGCCTGGCGTGATCGGCCCCGGAGTGATCGGTGCCGTGCTGATCGGCGCCGATGCGACTGCGCCGCCACCGGGCACCATCACGACTACGCCGGTATCACCTTGGGGAATCGCTTGAGTCTGGTTTTGCGCAGGGCGCTGGACCGTCGTCTGACGGAAACCGCCGTTGGCCGAAACACGTTCGCTGTTGGACACGGCGCTGCCGGAATCCACAACCGGAATCGAACCGCGCTGCACGCTGGAGCAACCGCTGAGCAAAGCCACGGCAGTCACCGCTGGAATCAACCATTTGTTCACTTGAAACCCTCTTCGCTTAGTTCATCCAGCCCTTGACCCAATCCATCACCGTTTCACCGGATGCAGGGCTTTCGCCACCGCAAGCCGGGCCGGGAGGCGGTTCGCTGCCGCGAATATACGGCATCTGCACGGCGCCGGGGCAGTTGCCATCGGAACCTTGCCCGGTCCGGGCATCCACCCAGGCCTGAACGATATTATCCGGCTGCGGCATGTCCAGCGGTAGCGGGTCAGCCTTGCGCATGAAACTGGTCCAGACTTGCAACGCACCGGTGGCGCCGGTGAACGGCGTTTTGCCGTTGTCATCGCGACCCAGCCAGACAACGGCCAGCAGATCCTGACTGAAGCCTGCGAACCAGCTGTCCCGCGAATCGTTACTGGTGCCGGTCTTGCCAGCCAGGGTCAGGGTTTTCGGCAGTACGTTGTATACCGAACTGCCGGTGCCCTCGCGCATGACCCGTTGCATGGCGCTCTGCACCAGGTAGATGGAAGCCGGGTCGAAACGTTGTTGAATCTGGAATGGATAGCGCTTGAGGGGCTCACCTTCGGCCGTCAGGACGCTGCGAATGCCGCGCATCGGCGTATTGAAACCGCCGTTGGCCAGGGTCTGATACATCGTTGCCACTTCAATTGGCGTCAGACCACCCGCACCCAGCAACATAGACGGGTACGCCGGAAATTCGCGACTGACACCCAGACGCGCCAGGGTTTTCAATACGTTCGGCACACCCACCGCCAAGCCAAGACGCGCGGTCGACAGGTTGTAGGAATGCGCCAGACCTTGATAGAGGAAAACCGTACCGTGGGACCGGCGATCATAATTCTGCGGCTTCCACACCTGGCCGTCCGCACCTTTGACCGAAAACGAATCGTCCGAAAGCCAACTGGTCAACGTGTACTGGCTGGGTTTCTCCAGCGCTGTCAGGTAAACCGCCGGTTTGATCAGCGATCCGATCGGCCGCACCGCATCCAGCGCCCGGTTGAAACCGGCAAAACTGGCCTGACGACTGCCGATCATGGCCTGCACTTCACCGGTTTCCGGATTGGTCACGACCATTGCCGCCTCCACTTCATCGGAGCCTTTGCGTCCGGACAAGCGCTTGAAGGTGTCATTGACCGACGCTTCCGCTTTCATCTGCAGAATCGGGTCGAAACTGGTGAAGATCCGCAGACCTTCTTCGGTCAAGTCCTCGTCCCGATAGTCCTCGCGCAACTGACGTTTGACCAGGTCGATAAAACCGGGAAACGAGCTGTCGGCCAACTTGCCGCGCGTGGTCACACCCAGTGGCATTTTTTTCGCGGCGGCGACCTGCTCGGCACTGGCAACACCTTGTTGCTCAAGCACATCGAGCACCAGATTACGTCGCTCAAGCGCCCGCTCCGGATTACGACGCGGGTTGTAGTAGGAAGGCCCTTTGACCATGCCGACCAGCATGGCTACCTGGTGCAGCTTCAGCTCCGACAGCGGCTGCCCGAAGAAGAACTGGCTGGCTAGCCCGAAACCGTGCACCGCGCGCTGACCGTCCTGACCGACGAACACTTCATTAAGGTAAGCCTCAAGAATTTCCCGCTTGTCATAATGCAGCTCAAGCAGCATTGCCATCATGGCTTCGGTGAGTTTTCGGCTCAGACTGCGTTCGCTGGTGAGGTAGAAGTTCTTCACCAACTGTTGCGTCAGCGTACTGCCGCCCTGGGTCATCCTGCCACCGGAAGTATTGACCCAAACAGCGCGGGCGATCGACTTCGGCGAGACGCCCCAATGGCTATAGAAGTCGCGGTCTTCCACGGCCACCAGGGTTTCCAGCAGATACGGCGGAACCTGGTCCAGCTTGATCAGAATGCGATCTTCGAGATTCTTCGGGTAAATCCCGCCGATCAGCAGTGGCTCCAGGCGCACGACTGAAAGCTTCGAGCCGTTGGTAGCGGACAGTTCGGCCACGTAGTCGCCGGAGAACCGCACACGCACGGGTTGCGCTTTCTCAAGGCCTTCATAAAACTGGAAGCCACGGGTATTCAGGTCGACGGTATTGCCGGTAACCGCCGCAGCGCCCGGACCGTTGCTCACGCTTTCACGGCGATAGCCCAACGCATCGAGCTCGGTGAGGAAGTCTTCCTTGCTCAACTTCTGCCCGGTAAACAATTCGAGCGGGCGCGCATACACCTTGGCCGGGATAGTCCAGCGCTTGCCGGAAAACTTCTCCTGAACGACCGCGTCAAGGTAAACCGCGAATCCGGCGAGCACTACAAGGCCTACCAGACTGAGTTTAAGGGCCCAGCCCAGCCAGGGGCGCATGCCCTTGGAAGGTGGTTTTTTGGGGGTGCGGGGGGATCGAGTACGAGTCATGGCGGCGGATTATACGCACTTTATTCATACTCGATAGAAGCCCTCCGAGGTTTGCGTCAGGCGGACTTGCCGCCATAATGACGGCCGTGAATTTTTCCAGACTCTGAAGGAATGCCTGTGAGCCAGTCCCTGATCGCTGCCCTGCAAAATCCCGCCCTCTACCCGCATCCTGTAGACGGGTTTCAGGTCATCGAGACCCATATCTCCTGGGTCATTCTCACGGGCCCCTTCGCCTATAAGTTGAAAAAACCGGTCAATTTCGGTTTCCTCGATTTCACCAGCCTCGACGCTCGCGAGCATTTCTGCGCTGAAGAACTCCGTCTTAATCAGCGACTGACCAACGATTTGTATCTCGAAGTGTTGCCGATCACTGGCAGTGCCGAAGCACCGCAGTGGGGCGGCGACGGTCCGGCCGTCGATTTCGCTTTGAAAATGCGTCAGTTCCCACAGAGTCAGTTGCTCAGCACCCTGCAAGCCAATGGCGAGTTGACCACTGCACACATCGACGAGATGGCCGCGCAAATCGCTCAGTTCCACCTCGACGCGCCTAAAGTGCCCGCCGAACATGATGCCGGCACGCCAGACAGTGTCATGGCACCGGTGCGGCAAAACTTCGAGCAGGTTCGCCCGTTCCTCAGCGACAAGGCCGACCTGCTGCAACTCGACGCTCTGCAGGCCTGGGCCGAAAGCAGCTTCGAACGCCTCAAGCCATTGTTCGCTCAGCGCAAGTCCGACGGTTTCATCCGCGAATGCCATGGTGATATCCATTTGGGCAACGCCACCGTGATCGACGGCAGCGTGGTGATTTTCGACTGCATCGAGTTCAACGAGCCGTTCCGTTTCACCGACGTGTACGCCGACACCGGTTTCCTCGCGATGGACCTCGAAGACCGCGGGCTGAAAAGCCTGGCCCGACGCTTCGTCAGCCAATACCTGGAGCTCACCGGCGATTACCAGGGCCTCGAGGTACTGAACTTCTATAAAGCCTACCGAGCCATGGTTCGCGCGAAGGTCAGCCTGTTCAGCATGCCGGCCGAAGCTGATCCGGTGCAGCGCGCCACTACCCTGCGTCAGTACCGCAACTACGCCAACCTCGCGGAAAGCTACAGCACGATTCCTTCGCGATTCATGGCGATCACCCACGGTGTCTCCGCTGTGGGCAAAAGCCACGTAGCCATGCGCCTGGTCGAAGCGTTGGGCGCTATTCGCCTGCGCTCCGATATTGAACGCAAGCGTCTGTTCGGCGAGCAAACCGTCAGCAACGATCCACAGGCCGGCATCTACAGCGCTGAGGCCAGCGCTGCGACCTACGCGCGCTTGCATGAGATTGCCGGGGTGATCCTGCACGCGGGTTTCCCGGTAATCATTGATGCGACCTACCTCAAGCGCGATCAACGCGATGGCGCCGCAGCCGTCGCCGAGTCGACTGGTGCGCCGTTCCTGATTCTGGACTGCAATGCCCCGCAGGCCGTCATCGAGAGCTGGCTGACACTTCGCCAGGCGGATAACAAGGATCCGTCCGACGCCACGTTGGCCGTTATAGAAGCGCAACAATCCAGTCGCGAAGCGCTTACGCCAGCAGAGATCCTTTACAGCAAGCGCGTTCAGACCAATGAGAGCGGAACACTCGACACCGTTGTCGCACAAATCCGCCAGCGTCTGCCCGGCCTGTAAAAAATATTTCAGCCGTGGAGCCCTTGCCCGCTTCACGGCTGCCAAATAGTGGCACTATACTGGCGCCATAAAACCAACAGGTGATGCGACATGAGCCAGCCCAAGATTCTCGACACCCCGCTTTATGCCCTGCTGCACAAAGACGATATCACCGGGTTCAATAACGAGCGCCCGTCAGGCGGTGCCGTGGATATGGTCGGTGGCGACTTCCGCGGGCTGGACCTGCGCGAACTGAACGCTGACGGCGTCGACTTCGGCGATGCCTATTTCCGTTCAGCCGACCTGCGTGGCATTGATTTCAGACATTCCAATCTGCAAGGCGCTAGCCTGGCCCACGCGCAGATATCCGGTGCTTACTTTCCAGTGGAGTTGAGTGCAGATGAAATTCTGATGTCGATGAATTTCGGTACGCGTCTGCGCTACCGCACCCGCTGAACGCTGCGGTTGACCAAGTCCGGCGCCCCCGCTTGCGCTGGACTGCGGACTTTGTTTGTCCGTCTTACTTCTCTCGTGCGCCTCGTCCTGCGGCCTCGCGCCCCTTTAGTTGCCGCCAGGCCTGGGGTCTTAGAACCTTTTCGCATTGAAATATTCCAAAAAAAAGCGCTTTTCCTCCTGATGGCTACACTCCTCAAAGGCTTGCCCACGCACCATTCGGCCGTCGCAAGGAGGCTTGATGAATGATGAATTGCAGCACCTGAAAAATCTTGGCAAGACATCGGCACAATGGCTGCACGCCGTCGGCATTCACAGCGCTTCGGATCTGCGTCGCCTGGGGGCGGTGGATGCCTATCGAGCCGTACGCACGCGCGGGTTTCGAGCTTCAAAAGTGCTGTTGTATGCCATTGAAGGCGCCTTGATGGATGTGCACTGGAACGACATTCCGGCCGAGCGCAAGGAAGCCTTGAACAAACAACTTGAAGCCATCTCGTCACGCCACAAAAACTGAACGGGCGACGCTGCATGTATTTACTTGGGGAACAACCGGCTTACGCCGATGCTTTGATCAATCGACTGCAAACCATTCCCGCCTCTCTGCTGGCTCAGCTGTCGCCAAGTGGCCCGACACTGGAGGTTGCAGCCATGGACGATGTAGGGGCGTCTCTGCCCGGCGATCAGATATTTGTGCTGGAAACCGGTTCGCTGCACGGGTGCGTCAATGACCGCCCGTTGTTTTATCTGCATGAAGGCGATCTGATTGGCTTGCGCCAGGATCGGGAC
>JALYPE010000632.1 GCA_030856525.1 Pseudomonadota bacterium
TTGTCGAGCAACGCGACCTGCGGGCGCAGCGGCGTGAAATCATCCTGGGCGTAACCCAGATCATTCAGACGTCGCAGTAACGGCTGGGCCAGTTCGCTCACCGGCAACATTGGCAAGCCATAACTGACGCGCTGCTGCAGATCCTTGAACTGCGCCATGACTGCTTGCGGACTCACGTCCTTGTCGTGCTCGACCGCAATCCATAGCGCCGCCTCGAACAGCGCAGGCGGTGATCGTTGCAGGCAATCGAAGAAGTGTTGGCGCGGTGTCATCAAAATCTCCGGGGGATGCCTCGTTTTTAGCCTCGTCTGCGGCATTCGTCCAGTGCCATGCAGGGTTATGTCTGAAAGCCTGAAGAACGGCAGCGCTTATTCCGGTGCGCTCCTGCAATTTTTGGGTGCAAGCCTATACTGGCGACTACAAGAAGTGATTCGGGAGCCTTACGATGTTCGCTCTCATGCAAAGCACTCGCCTTGAATCGCTGCATCTGAGCGTCGACCCGGCCACCGGGTTGAAGGCGGTCATTGCCATTCATAACAGCCGCCTGGGGCCTGCCCTGGGTGGCTGCCGTTATCTGTCCTATCCTGACGACGAGTCTGCAGTCGAGGACGCCATTCGCCTGGCTCAAGGCATGAGCTACAAGGCGGCATTGGCCGGCCTTGCGCAGGGCGGCGGTGTGGCCGTGATCATCCGGCCGGTCCATGTAGAAAGTCGCGGCGCACTGTTCGAAGCGTTCGGCCGCTGCATCAATCAGCTCGACGGGCGCTACATCACCGCCATCGACAGCGGTACGTCGGTGGCAGACATGGATTGCATCGCCCAACAAACGCAACACGTCACCAGTACCACATCGGCGGGCGACCCGGCGCCGCATGCGGCCATGGGTGTCTTTACCGGCATTCGCGCGACCGCGATGGCGCGTCTGGGCAGCGATAACCTTGAAGGTCTGCGCGTAGCCATTCAAGGGCTGGGCAACGTTGGTTTTGCCCTCGCCGAACAGTTGCATGCCGCCGGTGCCGAACTGCTGGTCAGCGACATCGATCATGGCAAGGTGCAATTGGCCATGGAGCAACTGGGCGCGCATCCGGTTGCCAACGATTCCCTGCTCAGTACGCCGTGCGACATTCTCGCGCCGTGCGGGCTGGGCGGTGTGCTCAACAGCGTCACGGTCGCGCAGTTGCGCTGCTCGGCGGTGGCCGGGTCAGCGAATAATCAACTGACGCATCTGGACGTGGCCGATCAGCTGGAGCGGCGCGGCATCCTCTACGCGCCGGATTATGTGATCAATGCCGGCGGGCTCATCTACGTGTCGCTCAAGCACCGGGGCGAAGAGCTGACCACCATCACCGCGCACCTGTCGAAAATCAGCTCGCGGCTGACCGAAGTCTTTGCCCATGCCCAAGCGGAGAAGCGCTCCCCGGCGCGGGTGGCAGACGAGTTGGCTGAGAAAGTCTTGTATCGCTGACTAAAAGATCGCAGCCTTCGGCAGCTTCTACACCGGATAGGATGTTCCGTGGAGCTGCCGCAGGCTGCGATCCTGATCAATTTTGTGCCATGAAAAAGGCCCTGAGCCATTCGATTCAGGGCCTATTCAATTCTGTGGTGCTTATTTCGTAGGCTTTGCAGCCTTGGCGGGTTTGACTGGCGCAACATCCGCTGCATCAGTTTCAGGCTCAGCCGCTGCAACCGGCTCGATTACTTCGGCTGGCGCACTCAGCAATTCGGACAAGGCGTCCGGCTGGCTCTTGAATGCCTTGGCAAACACATCGCGATTTTTCGCCATGTAGATACCGGCTTCTTCCACCTGCTGTTCGCTCAGGGACGGAACGGCTTTGTGCAACACTTCAGCCAGCAACTCGGCCAGCTCGAGCATTTTGTCATGACGGTCAGCTTCGGCTTTATCCATGAACAAACGCTCCAGATCTCGGCTGCTGCGGTATACCACTTCGACGGCCATTCACCACCTCACATGCCTTCACTAAAGTAGCCTTTGATGACTACTGTATTTATATACAGCGAAAAGGATAAGCGAATCGCTGCGGTTTGGGTAGTGGCTTTTCAATGTAGACGCAATTCAGATTTTGTCAGGTCCGTGTGGATCCGTTCGCGGGCAAGTCGGTTTGCCTGTGGCTCGCTCCTGCGTTCCGGATGGCCCGCAGGGTGCGACCAAACGCCACGGCGCTTGTTTCAGGGCGTCTCGCCATCATATGGCAGCCTTGAATGGCCTTTTTTCTGCATGCAGAACCGTCACGTCTATCGCGCATCATCCGCTCGAGCCGAGCTAAGGAAGTATCACCGTGAAAATCAACTGGGCCGAGAAACTACGGCAGAACGTGCATCAACTGGCCGAGTCCCTGGGCAACCTGTTCGTCGAGACGTTCCATTACCTGGCGCTTTTCGCCATCGGCGCAGTGACCGCATGGGCGGCGGTGATGGAGTTTTTGGGGATGCTCGAGGAGGGGCACATCAAGATCGATGACATCTTGTTGCTGTTCATCTATCTGGAATTGGGAGCGATGGTCGGAATTTACTTCAAGACCAACCATATGCCGGTGCGCTTCCTGATCTACGTGGCGATCACCGCACTGACGCGGTTGCTGATCTCCAACGTGTCGCAC
>JALYPE010000648.1 GCA_030856525.1 Pseudomonadota bacterium
ACTTGGCACCGGCTTGCACATTGGCATCAAGATTCTGAATATTGTTGACCCCGACCCGCTGCGCCGCCGACGGCGTGATTTGCATCAAACCCGTCGGGCCGCTGCCACTGCGCGCATTGGGTTGCAAACGCGACTCCTTGAACGCCAGCGCCGCCAGGTTCAACCAGTCCATGCCCTGCGCGTCGGCGTGTTTCTGCAGCACAGGCCGCAGACTTTCGAGCCGTTTGCGATCCGCTTTCGCCAGTGGATAGTGCACCTGATACAGACGCCGATAGATGCGCAGAAACGCCACATCCTGATCCGACGGTTTTTTGTAACCCGTCAGGAAACGATCGATGCTGGCACGCAACATGGATGCATCACGGCGCACGAACCAGAATTCCTCGCCCGGATCGCTGATCACCACCTGCCGATCGAAGCGCAACTTTGGCAAAATCTTGCCCCAGCGTTCGGCAATGGGTTGCTCGACGATGGTCAGGTGAAAGATTCCGCCCTGAACCATTTCCAGCACATCCTCAACCGCAAGACTGGGGTCGACCCATTCGATATTCACAGGCGGCAGTTTGTGCAGCGCCAGCTTCTGGTTGATTTGACTGACGGCATCCCCGGCAGCGCTGCCGGTCGGCAACGCCAGGGTTTTCCCGGAAAGCTGCTCCAGTCGAGTAAAGCGCCGCTCACCTTTGATCCCCACCAACAGCAACGGCACATTACGGGCGACCGGTTCGCTTGAACTCACCGCGTAACCGGGCTGCAGATCCAGCAGTTCACCAGGCGCAACCAGGTCACCCTCGCCCCGCTGTAACGCGCCGAGCAGTTGATCCTTGGCTTTGGGAATGATCTTGAGGGTGATTTCCTGGCCATCACGGGCGTGGCCATTCAGGTATTGCTCGAAAGCGCGCAGGCGATGATATTCGACACCAATCGCCTGCCCCTGTACTTCGCCGGAACTGTTGCGACTTTGATTGACCAGTACGCGCAACACGCGACTGCTGCGGATCTCCGCGAGATCACGGACCTTCGCCGCCGGCACAGCTTGCAGCGGGCCGGCAAGACGCGCGAGCGCCGGCATCGGCAGCAGCAACGAACAACACAGCAGTAGCAGAATCGAGGGACGTGTCATCCACTCTCCGGAAAGAATACTGGCCGATTCCGGAAAATACCGGGAAATCGAACGACAGAAACAGAGCGCATTGAGCGCTGGTAAGTGCGCAAGACTGGCACAGTGATGGCACCTTGCCAATCCGGCCGATCTTGCGGCCTCAGCAGACCGCTACAACCCTTTGTAGTTCTTGGCTTTTCTTATAAATCCACAGCTCTGATATGCTTTCCGGCCTTTGGTCCGAGGTAGCACCATGCAACTCATCGATATCGGCGTCAACCTGACCAACCCCAGTTTTGTCGATAAACATCAGGCTGTGCTTGATCGCGCCTACGCGGCCGGCGTCTGCCAACTGGTGCTGACCGGCACCAGTGTCGAGGGCAGCGAGCAGGCACTGGAGCTGTGCCAACAGCTGGATGAAACGGCGCTGCGGTTGTTCGCCACCGCTGGCATCCATCCGCATTCGGCCAGCGACTGGAACGCTGACAGCGCTCAGCGTCTGCGCAGTTTGCTCAAGGAGCCACGCGTGGTCGCCGTGGGTGAATGCGGGCTGGATTTCAATCGGGATTTCTCGCCCCGTCCGCAGCAGGAAAAAGTCCTCGAAGAACAGTTGGCGATGGCGGTCGAGCTGCAACTGCCGGTTTTCCTTCATGAACGCGACGCCAGTCAGCGCTTGCTGGAAATCCTCCGCGATTATCGCGATCAATTACCCGCCGCCGTGGTGCATTGCTTCACCGGCGAAAAGAAGGCGCTGTTCAGTTATCTTGACCTGGACTTGCACATCGGCATCACCGGCTGGATCTGCGACGAACGCCGTGGCACTCATCTGCATCCGTTGGTGAAGGAGATCAAACGCGGGCGGTTGATGCTGGAAAGTGATGCGCCTTATTTGCTGCCGCGCAGTTTGCGGCCCAAGCCGAAAAATGGTCGTAACGAACCGGCGTATCTGACTGAAGTGTTGCGCGAAGTGGCCTTGCATCGTGAGGAAAGTGAGGATGCGCTGGCGGCGCAC
>JALYPE010000687.1 GCA_030856525.1 Pseudomonadota bacterium
CATTCTGCCCGATGGCGAGCGTCTGCCGCTGGAGCAGTTTCTGGCGGAGATCCGTCAGGCGCACATTGACGGTTTTTTCTCCTTCGACAGCGTCGCCGACACCTTCACGCATTGCTTCGCCGCCCCGGTCAAAGACCCGAACGGCGTTGCCATCGCGACCCTGTGCATCGTCGCCCCGCGCGCCGATGCGAAGAAAAACCACAACGACTATCGCCGGGTGCTGATCGACAGCGCTAACAGTCTGGCGCGACGCATCAACGAATAACAGCGGCTGCTCACGGCCGCGTACATGAGGAATTTGAACATGTCTTCTGCCCACTCTTCAGCCGCCGTGGAAAAAGGCGCTGCACACACCGGCGCCAACCTGGTACGCGACGTCAGCCTGCCCGCGCTGGTGCTGCACCGCGAGGCGCTGGAGCACAACATTCGCTGGATGCAGGCGTTCGTCAGCAACAGCGGCGCGCAACTGGCGCCCCATGGCAAAACCAGCATGACCCCGGCGCTGTTTCGCCGCCAACTGGACGCCGGCGCCTGGGGCATCACCCTCGCCAGCGCCACGCAAACCCGTGCGGCCTATGCCCATGGCGTTCGTCGGGTGTTGATGGCCAACCAATTGGTCGGCACGCCGAACATGGCGCTGATTGCCGACCTGCTGGCCGACCCGGCATTCGAATTTCACTGCATGGTCGATCACCCGGACAACGTCGCCGACCTCGGCGTCTATTTCGCTTCGCTCGGTGTGCGCCTCAACGTGATGATCGAATACGGCGTGGTCGGTGGTCGTTGCGGCTGCCGCACGGAAGAGGAAGTGGTTGCTCTGGCTAAAGCCATCGCGGCGCAACCCGCCCTGGCTTTGACCGGCATCGAAGGTTACGAAGGAGTGATCCACGGCGATCACGCAGAGACCGGCATCCGCGCATTTGCGGCGTCCTTGGTGCGTCTGGCCGTGCAGTTGCAGGACAGCGGCGCCTTTGCCATTGCCAAGCCGATCATCACTGCCTCGGGTTCGGCCTGGTATGACCTGATCGCGGAATCGTTCGAAGCGCAGAATGCCGGCGGCCGTTTCCTCAGCGTGCTGCGCCCGGGCAGTTACGTGGCGCACGATCATGGCATTTACAAGGAAGCGCAATGCTGCGTGCTCGACCGTCGCAGCGATCTGCACGAAGGCTTGCGTCCGGCGCTGGAAGTCTGGGCGCACGTGCAGTCGTTGCCGGAACCGGGGTTTGCGGTGATCGCCCTCGGCAAACGCGATGTGGCCTACGACGCCGGTTTGCCGGTGCCTTTGCTGCGTTACAAAGCGGACGTGATTCCGGCAGCGGGCGATGATGTCAGCGCCTGCAAAGTGACGGCGGTCATGGATCAGCATGCGTTCATGAGCGTGCCGGCAGGCGTTGAGTTGCGCGTCGGGGATGTCATTTCATTCGGCACCTCCCACCCGTGCCTGACCTTTGACAAATGGCGGGTCGGCTGTCTGGTGGATGAGCAGTTGAACGTCATCGAGACCATGCAAACCTGTTTTTAAGGTTTGAATGGTGTCCGTTCGTTTGACGAGCGCTTCGCGCTCGGACGCAGGCTTCGCCAGCTGCTACAGAGGGCGGCGGCTGCGGCGGATCTGTAGCAGTTGCCGCAGGCTACGTCCGGCGAGTGCCGCGCTCATCCACCGATCGACAGGAGAATTCAGTCAATGAACACGTTCAGCAGCCCATCCCCCAAGCCCCCACGCATCGCTCTGATCGGCGAATGCATGATCGAGCTTCAGCAACGCGCCGACGGCACGCTGCTGCAAAGCTTCGGCGGCGACACCTTGAACACGGCGGTCTACCTCTCCCGCGAACTGGGCAGCGAAGGCTCGGTGGATTACGTCACTGCACTGGGCGATGACAGCTTCAGCGATGCCATGTGTCGCAGCTGGGCGCAGGAGAACGTTGGCACCTCGATGGTCCAGCGCCTGCCGGGGCGCCTGCCGGGTTTGTACTGCATCCAGACTGACGCGGCGGGCGAGCGACGGTTTCTCTACTGGCGCAACGAAGCGGCTGTGCGCGAGTGCTTCACCACGGCAGCGGCCGCACCGATTCTCGCGGCGTTGGCGCAGTACGACATACTTTATTTCAGCGGCATAACCCTGGCGGTGCTGGGCGTGCAAGGGCGCGAGAGGTTGCTGGAAACCCTGATCGAAGCTCGCATGCGCGGTGCGCGAGTCGTCTTCGACAACAACTACCGACCGCGCTTGTGGGCCACTGTTGAAG
>JALYPE010000742.1 GCA_030856525.1 Pseudomonadota bacterium
AGTATGAACAGCCACGCCAGATCCTGCGCGATGATCGGTTTCAGGCCCGGTCGAATCACCTTGACCACGACTTCTTCGCCGGTTTTCAACTGTGCCGCGTGAACCTGCGCCACCGAGGCCGAGGCCAGTGGCTCAACGTCGAAACGGCTGAACACTTCACTGATCTTTTTGCCCAGCTGTTCTTCGATCAGCCTGATTGACACTTGCGAATCGAACGGCGGCACGCGGTCCTGCAACATCATCAGTTCATCGGCGATGTCTTCGGGCAGCAGGTCGCGGCGCGTTGACAGAATCTGCCCGAATTTGATGAAGATCGGCCCGAGGTCCTGCAAGGCCAGGCGCAGGCGCGCACCGCGGCTGAGCTCCAGCGTCTTGCGCGGGAACCAGCGCCACGGCAATGCATAGCGCAGCGCCAGCAGGAACCACGGCAACGGCAACGCGAACAGCAAGTCGTCGAGGCGGTAGCGGATCACAACGCGCTGAATGCGCAACAAACGGCGGACGGCAAGCAGCTTCATGCGTTATCGCTTGGGTCGAGGGATCGGGAAAGGCGCTCGAAACGCGCCTCGAGACGTTCCAGATCGAGTTTGATCTGGTCCAGTTCACTGAAACGGGCTTCGGCTTCGCGCTGGCCCACCAGGGTGCGCGACTCTTCGGCGAGGTACTCGCCGAGGTTCTGGCCGAGGGCGGCAAAACCCTGCTGATACCAGCGAGCGCGGCTACGCAGGTGACCGCCCACCAGTGGTGTGGCGATCGGGCCGAGCCAGCGCGAGAGTTCGTACTCCCAGTCCAGCTCAAGGTCCTGCAGAATGGCCGCCAGCTCCAGCAGCGCGCCGCTGTCGCCATCGAGTTCGACTTCCGGGCCATGCAGGACGGCAGTCTTGTCTTTGCTCAGCGCCAGTTTCAGCAGGCTCGATGCCGGGGCGCGCAATGTGCAATCGGCGCCGGACTCCCATTGCGACGCGAGCATCAGGCCTTCATCGCTCGGCAGGATAAACACGTTGAGTGCCGGGCTGCGGCATTCGACGGCAATTACTTTGCCGCTCAAATGCGCCAGACGCGGCAGCGCGGTGCTGTCTAGACGCAGCACGCGGTTTACACCGAGTTCAACGCTGGCAAGCAGCCCGGCCAGCAACATCAGGGCTTGATGCCGCGGTGCAAGGCGACAATGCCTGCGGTCATGTTGTGGTACGTGACGCGGTCGAAACCGGCCTCGACCATCATCGACTTCAGGGTCTCCTGATTCGGGTGCATGCGGATCGATTCGGCCAGGTAGCGGTAGCTTTCCGAGTCGTTGGTGATCAGCTTGCCCATCAACGGCATGAAGGCGAACGAGTAGGCGTCGTAGGCTTTGGACATCAGCGCGTTGGTCGGTTTGGAGAACTCCAGCACCAGCAGGCGGCCGCCCGGCTTGAGTACGCGCAGCATGGAGCGCAGAGCATCTTCCTTGTGCGTCACGTTGCGCAGGCCGAAGGCGATGGTCACGCAGTCGAAATGGTTGTCCGGGAACGGCAGCTTTTCCGCGTCAGCCTGAACGAATTCGACGTTGCCGGCCACGCCCAGATCCAGCAGACGGTCGCGACCGACCTTGAGCATGGATTCGTTGATGTCAGCCAGCACCACCTGGCCGGTCGGGCCGACGAGGTGTGAGAATTTTTTGGTCAGATCGCCCGTGCCACCGGCGATGTCCAGGACACGATTACCCGTGCGGACGCCCGACAGTTCGATTGCGAAACGCTTCCACAGACGGTGCATGCCGCCCGACAGGAGATCGTTCATCAGGTCGTATTTAGCGGCTACGGAGTGGAACACCTCAGCGACTTTTTCCGCTTTCTGGCTTTCCGGAACGTTTTTGAAGCCGAAGTGAGTGGTGGGTTCGGCATCGCTGCCTTTGCGCTGATCAGTCATATCGCTGTCACCAAAAGAGAATGCGGGACATTCTAATCCCGGTGGCCTGCTTTGTCTTGGCAAGGCTGAAGGTAAGATAGGCAACCACCGGGACGTTTTGCCGCAGTGACGGTCAAGATGCTCA
>JALYPE010000764.1 GCA_030856525.1 Pseudomonadota bacterium
GCATAGGGCGGGGTATCCGGCAGCGTCACGCCGGTCAGCGGATACAGATTGCCGAGGCTGCTGCCGGCGAGTTTGAGGCGTAGGTCCAGGGCACCAAGGTTAAGCGGATCGGTCAGCGTACCGGCCAGTTCGACGCTGGTGTCAGCGATTTTCACCTGCGCCTGAAGCGGGAATGGCCGCGACGAATCCTGCATCGCCAACAGCCCGCCGATCTTGCCTTCACCCTCCAGCTTCTGCTGATGATATTGGCCTTTAACCTTCAGCCCGAATGCATAATCTTGCGGTGTCGCCCCCTTCTGCTGGGCGGTTTTCGCTGCTTTGTCACCTACGATGTCGCTGAACGGGATCGGCTTGCCCAACGGGTCGATGATCAGGTCGAGCCGAGTTTTCAGGGTCTGGTCATCAAGGGTGACGTGGCCCTTGTCGAAACCGATCGCGCCAATATCGACCACCCAATTGGAAGGCTCGGCGTCCGGATCCTTTGGATCGAACTTGAAGGTCCAGTTGGCACGACCGTCGGCCAGACGCTGGAGGTCGGCGTTGGGCTCCGTCAGATCAATGCGCGGGATCGCTACCCGCTGCGCCAGCAAGGCCAACGGTGAAATGCGCAGCTCGACGCGTTTGAGCGTGACCATCTGCGGTTGCTTCGACCAGTCCGGGTTGCCGAGGCTGAGGTCTTGCGCCACCACGTGCGGCCATGGCACCCACGCGCGCCACCCGCCCTCGTCGGGTTCACGACGCCATACCACCGCGAGATTGCCGTTGATGGCAAACGGTCGATGAAGTTCTTCAGACACTTTTTCGTTGATGGTCGGTTTGATCCGGTTCCAATCGAAGAACGCGATGATCAGCACCAATACGGCCAGCAAAATCACAAGGCTGGCGAAGATCCAGGCAAAAATTTTCGGGGTGCGCGTCATTGCACAGGGCTCCTGATACGACTAAGCGCCCGGACTGCGACGCACATGTGAAACGTTAGGCCCCAAGGGCCTGTTATGAAACCTAGGACTGGGAAACGGCCCGCAGGTTTAACCGAAATACCGCTTAACGCTCAAATAATCGCCTGACCACATAGTGCCGGCGCATTGAAGCGTTACCTCCAGCGCACGATTACGCGGCGAAGATGGGTGAAAAATACCCACTCCAGTGCAAAAACGATCGTCGGAAACACCTGTTCTAGAGCCTCCCAGCCGAACAATCAATTCCGTTGATTATTACCATTGCGTTTATGAACTTTTATATCGACTTATCGAGAGTAGCATTGCCCTCGTACCCACTTTAACGCCCTCCCAAGGAGCACCTGATCATGAAAAGCCAATTACTGCTAAGTATTACTCTTTCGATGCTGGCCAGCACCGCATTCGCATTGCCAGCTGCTGAACAGGCTACCCCGCAAGTGAAATCCGCTTCGGTATACAGCCACACCGTCGCCGCTGATGGTTCTGACCGCACTCCACAAGGTCAAACGCTGGCCGAAGGCGGTAATGATCGCCTGAAGGAAAAAGGCCTGATCACTGAAGGCGGCTCGGATCGTACCCCACAAGGTCAAATCCTCGCTGAAGGCGGCTCCGATCGCACGCCACAAGGCCAGACCCTCGCTGAAGGCGGCTCCGATCGCACCCCACAAGGTCAGACCCTCGCCGAAGGCGGTGGTGATCGTGTCATCGAACGCAATTGCCGTTTGAGCTAAGCCCATGATGGCCACGAAATAAAGCCCAATCACCGGATTGGGCTTTTGACTTTTATACCCCTTCAGCTGTTGCCTTTCCCCGCGTAATCCCCCGCTAGACGTTCGACGCCGGCGAAGCTGATTTGCTAGAGTGCGCCGCTGTCCCGTTCAGAAAAACCTTGCGATGCTGCCCCGCGCCGAACAGAAACAACAAACCCGCAATGCCTTGATGGACGCTGCCCGCCATCTGATGGAGTGTGGCCGAGGATTCGGCAGTCTGAGCCTGCGCGAAGTGGCGAAAACGGCGGGAATCGTTCCCACTGGTTTTTACCGGCATTTCGCGGATATGGATGAGCTCGGCCTGGTATTGGTGAGCGAGGTCGGCCAGACATTCCGTGAAACCATTCGCCTGGTGCGCCATAACGAGTTTGTGATGGGCGGCATTATTGATGCCTCTGTGCGCATTTTTCTCGACGTGGTGTCTGCCAACCGCTCACAGTTCCTGTTTCTCGCTCGCGAGCAGTACGGCGGATCGCTGCCGGTGCGGCTGGCCATTGGGCGATTGCGCGAGGACATCAGCTCAGACCTCGCGGCCGACTTGTCACTCATGCCAAAACTGCAGCACCTGGACCTCGCCGGTTTGAGCGTGATGGCGGACCTGGTGGTGAAAAGCGTATTCGCTACCCTGCCGGATATCATTGATCCCCCGGCCCATGACCTACCCGAGCATTTGACGCCGCAAGCCAAAATCACCCAGCAGCTGCGGTTCATCTTCATTGGACTCAAGCACTGGCAAGGTCTGGGCAGCACCGAATAAGCCCTTCTGCGCAGGAGCACACATGCTCTCGCCTGAATCACGCCCCTCGCCACAAACTGGTGCCCGACCTTAATGCGGCGCCCCATTTCAATGCAATCAACTTCGGATTCCTCTAGTACTTCTACGATTCCGTAAGGCATTTCCTACAGATCATCCCGATTGGCAAGCCCCTTGCTCTAGCCTGACTTACGTTCATTGCTGGAAACTTTCCGATGCTGGTGATTCATCGCAGAATCGACCCTCAACCCGTCTGGGCCGCTGAGTTGCACCTGACCTTCGAAGCCCGCAGTAAAAGCCGTTTGCGCTGTTTCAGTGCCGAGGGTGAAGACGTCGGGCTGTTTCTGGAGCGCGGTCAACCGCCGCTGCACGATGGCGAATGCCTTGAGGCAGAAGACGGAAGAATCGTCCGCGTCTGCGCGCGTCCCGAGCAACTGCTGCATGTCACCTGCGCCAATGCCTTCGAGCTGACCCGCGCGGCTTATCACCTCGGCAATCGCCACGTAGCCCTGCAAGTGGGCAATGGCTGGCTGCGCTTGCTCGACGATTACGTGCTCAAGGCGATGCTCGAACAGCTGGAGGCCAATGT
>JALYPE010000767.1 GCA_030856525.1 Pseudomonadota bacterium
CTCCCGAGCATCGCCACGCCACAAAATCCCGTAGGAGCCGGCTTGCTGGCGATGGCGATTCGAATACGCCATCGCTGGCAAGCCAGGCTCCAGGATGGAAGACATGAAACCAATGAACGCTGCCGTGGCCCAAACCTTATCAGGGGAGAAAACCATGAGTCGCGCTTTCGTCAATGAAGATAACGCCGCAGCGCAAGCCGATCAGCCGGTTGAACGGCAGATCAGCGCGCAGACCAATTACGTCACGCCAACCGGCCACGCCCAACTGCAGGCCAAGGTCGCCGAGCTGCAACAACTGCACAGTGAACAATCGGCCAAAGGCGAGCAGGCGGATAAACAACGCCAGGCAGACCTCGAACGTGATTTACGCTATTTCAATCAGCGCCTGCAAAGCGCGCAGGTGGTATCAACCGCCAGTTCGACGCAGAAAGTTCAGATCGGCAGCCGCGTGACGTTCGCCGACGAGCATGACAGCGAACAGACGGTGCAACTGGTGGGCGAAGACCAGGCCGACGCGGCAGCCGGCCTGATCAACTGGGGCTCGCCGCTGGGTCGCGCGCTGCTCGGGGCGCAGTTGGGTGACGAAGTACTGTGGCAGCGCCCGGCCGGCGATCAGACGATCGAAGTCATCCGCATCGAACCGGCTTAAACCACACCTTGCGCGAGCATGGCGTCGGCAACTTTGACGAAGCCGGCGATGTTCGCACCCTTGACGTAGTTGACCCGTCCGTTTTCCTCGCCGTAATGCACGCAGGCGTGGTGAATCGACTGCATGATCGCGTGCAGCTTGCTGTCCACTTCGCCGCCCGTCCACAGCAGGCGCATGGCGTTCTGCGACATTTCCAGCCCGCTCACCGCTACGCCACCGGCGTTGGACGCTTTGCCCGGCGCAAACAAAATGCCGGCTTCGATGAACAGCTCCACCGCATCCAGTGTCGTCGGCATGTTCGCGCCTTCTGCCACACAGAAGCAGCCATTGCGCAAAAGTGTGCGAGCCGCCTCGGCATCCAGTTCGTTTTGCGTCGCACACGGTAACGCAATGTCGCAACTCAGCGCCCAAGGGTGCTGGCCGGCCATGAACTCCAAGCCAAAGCGCCCGGCCAGTTCACTGATGCGTCCACGCTGGACGTTTTTCAGCTCCAGCAATGCCAGCCATTGCTCCTCGGTCAACCCCGCCTCGCAGTACAGCGTGCCTTCGGAGTCGGAGAGCGAGATCACTTTGCCGCCCAGGTCCATGACTTTGCGCGCAGCATATTGCGCAACGTTGCCGGAACCCGAGATAGCCACGCGTTTGCCTTCGACAGTTTCGCCGCTGCGTTTGAGCATTTCCTCAGCGAAGTACACGCAGCCAAAACCGGTGGCTTCCGGACGAATAAGGCTGCCGCCATAGCTCGGACCTTTGCCGGTCAGCACGCTGGTGAACTGATTGCTCAGGCGTTTGTACTGACCGAACAGGAAACCGATCTCGCGCGCCCCGACGCCGATGTCGCCGGCCGGAACGTCAACGTCTGCGCCAATATGGCGATACAGCTCGCTCATGAATGCCTGGCAGAAGCGCATGACTTCGGCGTCGCTTTTGCCTTTCGGATCGAAATCCGAGCCACCCTTGCCGCCGCCCATGGGCAACGACGTCAGCGAGTTTTTGAAGGTTTGTTCGAAGGCGAGGAATTTCAGCACGCCGAGGTTGACCGAAGGATGGAAACGCAGACCACCCTTGTATGGACCGATCGCACTGTTCATCTGGATACGGAAACCGCGATTGACCTGCACATTGCCGTGATCATCGACCCAGGAGACACGAAACACGATGGCCCGCTCCGGCTCGCACATCCGCTCGAGAACCCCGGAATTCAGATAACGCGGATTAGCTTCGAGAAACGGCCACAGGCTGCGCAGGACTTCTTCTACGGCCTGGTGGAATTCGGGCTGATCCGGGTCGCGTATTTTCAGGCGAGCGAGGAAATGGTCGACGGATTCGATCATGGAAAAGTCTCGGCAAATTGTTGTCGTTGGAGGAGATTGAGCCGGACTGTAACAAAGGGATTGTGTACAGGAACAGACTAAAGTGTCGCGCTTATGAAATTAAATGGTGCACAGGATATAAATCAGGGATGTATCCGGATCGATTTGGCCTCTGAAGGGGCGCTCGAATTCAAGTCATGCACCGTCAGTTACGTCGCCTTCGCGAGCAAGCCCGCTCCCACATT
>JALYPE010000855.1 GCA_030856525.1 Pseudomonadota bacterium
GACTATTCTCGCGCACGTGACGACATGTTCAAGGCAACCGATACCGAACATGCCCCATGGCTGGTCGCCAACTCGAACGACAAGCGGCGGGCGCGCCTGAACATTATTACCGATTTGCTCAGCCGCATTCCCTACGAGGATGCCGCACGCGAAGACGTGATATTGCCCAAACGGCAGAAGTCAGGCGGCTATCGCGATCCGGATTATCCGCATCGTCGAGTTCTCGAAAAATTCTGACGGGCTCGTTCTAGAGGATCTGCGATATATACATTAAGGCCACAGCTCTATGAACGATTCGCAGTCTTCACCTCCTGTCCCGGAACCGGGCCGGATTGCACGCCGGGACACCGGTGACGAAACCGGCTGGGGCCGCTGGCTTCCTGGACTGCGCACGCTGCGCGGATACCGGGTTGCCTGGTTACGTCGCGACATCATGGCGGGGCTGGTGCTCACCACGATGTTAGTGCCCGTCGGCATCGCCTACGCGGTGGCATCGGGTGTACCCGGCATTTATGGCCTCTATGCGACGATCGTTCCGCTGCTCGCGTACGCATTGTTCGGGCCTAGCCGGATTCTGGTGCTGGGCCCGGATTCCTCACTGGCCGCCGTTATCCTGGCTGTCGTCCTTCCCCTGTCCGGCGGCGACCCACATCGCGCCGTCGCCCTGGCAGGCATGATGGCGATTGTCTCAGGAGCCGTTTGCATTCTGGCGGGCATCATGCGTTTGGGCTTCATTACAGAACTGCTCTCCAAACCGATCCGGTATGGGTACATGAACGGAATCGCGCTGACCGTATTGATCAGCCAATTACCCAAGCTTTTCGGTTTCTCGATCGAGTCCGACGGCCCGTTGAGAAACATGTGGGCTATCGCCACCGCGGTGATAGAAGGAAAGACCAACCTGACTGCGTTCATGATCGGCGCCGCCACCTTGGTCGTGATCCTGCTGCTCAAGGGCTACAAGCGCGTGCCGAGCATCTTGATCGCAGTGGCAGGCGCGACGATCGCTGTCGGTATGCTGGACCTCGGCACGCGCGCGGGAGTGGCGGTACTCGGTTCTGTTCCACAAGGTCTGCCGGCGTTCGCGATCCCCTGGATCACCCGTGCCGATATTGTCCCTGTGCTCGTCGGCGGCTGCGCCGTCGCGCTAGTGTCGTTCGCCGACACCAGCGTGCTCTCTCGCGTCTATGCGGCACGAACTCGAATCTATGTCGATCCGAATCAGGAGATGGCAGGGCTCGGTTTTGCCAATCTGGCGGCTGGATTTTTCCAGGGCTTCCCGATCAGTAGCAGTTCGTCTCGTACCCCTGTCGCAGAGGCCGCAGGCGCCAAGACCCAGTTGACTGGCGTTGTCGGCGCTTTGGCAGTTGCCCTGCTGCTGGTGGTGGCGCCGAATCTGTTGCAGAGTTTGCCCATCAGCGCATTGGCAGCGGTGGTGATCGCGTCGGCCATCGGCCTGATTGAAGTCACTGACCTGCGACGCATCTATCGCATGCAGCGCTGGGAATTCTGGTTGTCGATTGTCTGTACCGTCGGCGTCGCTGTGCTCGGTGCCATCGAAGGCATAGGCCTGGCGATCGTTCTCGCCGTCATCGAATTTCTGTGGGATGGCTGGCGGCCATATTCTGCGGTGCTCGGACAAGCCAAGGGGGTCAGGGGGTACCACGACATCCAGCGCTATCCCGACGCAAGCCTGATACCTGGCCTGGTGCTGTTTCGCTGGGATGCGCCGTTGTTTTTCGCCAATGCCGAACTCTTCAACGACCGAGTGCTGGCCGCCGTGGCAGCATCGCCCACGCCCGTGCGTTGGTTGGTCGTTGCGGCGGAACCCGTGACCAGTGTGGACGTGACCTCTGCCGACGTGTTGACTGAACTCGATGACACCTTGCACGCGGCGGGCATCAAGTTGTGCGTCGCCGAGATGAAGGATCCGGTCAAGGACAAGCTGAAGCGATTCGGGCTTTTTGCGCGACTTGGCGAAAAGGCGTTCTTTCCAACCATAGAAGATGCCGTTGACAGCTACCTCGTGATTCATCCGGTGGACGGGGCTGGTCGGCAGGACGCGTCGCGCTGAGTGGCGCTGGATGCGTCGAGATGATGTGGCTGACTTGACGATTGGCCCGCAACATCATTCGCGATTGCGGTATTGGACAGGTACCCACTCATACTTTCCGGCTTCGCGCCGAATGTGGCCGATCCCCGGAAACGGCAAGTGCGCGACCGCTGACAAACGCTGTTCATTTGCGGCGGTCTCGAACTGGTCCAGCCGCTGGGCGCGAGCAGTGTTCTGGTCGACATCGAAGGTGATAGTCACCTCTGGGCGCGCGAACTGAATGAGGCCGACGTGCATGATGTCGCCCCAGAAATCGATACTCTCGCCTTCGCTTTCAACTCGAAAGAAGCTGTGGCCCGGGGTATGTCCCGGCGTTGGAATGGCAGTGATGCCCGGAAGGATTTCCGATTGCGCAGCGAAGGTCTTCAGTTTGCCTGCACGCTGGTAGGGGCCAACGGTCTTCAACGCTTCTTCCAGATACGCCAGCTTCAACCCCTTTTCCAGGTTGGCGCGATCCAGAAAGAAATCGACATCGGCCTGGCCAACGTGGATGGTCGCATTGGGAAACATCATTTGCCCGCCGCGCGTCAGGCCGCCGGAGTGATCGGTATGGATGTGGGTAATCAGCACATCGCTGATCTGTGCCGGCTGGTAACCCGCGGCAGCCAGGCTTTCGGGAAGCTTTCCGCCAACGTTGCCAAACAACTCACCCGCGCCGGTATCGACCAGCACCACGCGCGAGCCCGTATCGACGAGGTAGGCATTGATCGACGTTTCCAGCGGGTTGCGAGCGAACCCGCGCTGCAGCAGTGCGTCAATTTGCTTCGGACTGATGCCTCTGAGGAGCGGATGCAGATCCAGTGGCAGCGTGCCGTCGCTCAGGGCGGTGATGCGGAACTTGCCGAGGTTGAAGGCGTAGATGCCCGCGAGCGCTGGTTTAGGTGTCGAAACAGCCGCTACGGTCGATATTTGTGACGCTTGCCCCGCAGTGGATGACAGCGGATAGGTTGCACCGGTGAACAGGGCGGCTGTCAGGGTGGCCGCGAGATAGAGCCGCGCGTGGTTACGCATCATGAGTTCCTAGGCTGGTGCGACCATGGGTGATCGCTGGAATAAAGGTAGATCAAGCGCGTTGCGTAATGAGTTGGGCTCGCTCTTCTACGAGCCATTGTTGCCAATAAACATTCTTTAACACACATCCTCCCCACCGCGAGGATCCGAACGCGCTGATGGTGCTCTAGAGCGCGCGCTTCGCACGAAAACGAACGACGCCTTCTGCCAGCACCACTAGCGAAACGCCCAAAAGTGCGATGTCCTTGATCAAGAATGTGCCAAGCGCGTTCAACCAAGGGAAGCCGCCGGATGCCGCTTCCCATATCGGCAGTGCGATCATGGTCGAGACGGTCGTAAGAAACGTCAGGCTGCCAAGAAGACCGCCGACGATAGCGGCGCGCGCTGACCAGACTGACGCGATGAGCAGGGCAGCGGTGATCATCTCTACAACACCCAGAAGGTAAGACGTGCCCGCTTCACCAAAAACAAGATAAAGCCAAGCGAGCCAAGGCGTGCCGTTTATCAAGGGCTTGAGGGCTTCTACCTCAATCTGGGTGAATTTCAGCATACCGATCAGCAGCAAGGGCAGTACCACTCCCGCTAGCGCGACTGCTCGTGCGGCTGTGACGAACGTGGTGTTTGACGAAGGGTTGACCTGAGTGACGTTATGCATGGTGTTCTCCTGATTTCTTCCGTGGGTTACCAGCGAAGTGGCCGATGTCGTAGAGGCGAGGTGTGAAACTTTTTCGTAACCTCTTAAGTGAGCATTTGAAGGTTACAGAGTATTTTGGTAACCTGTCAAACATCTTTTAAAAGGTTACATCACCATGAATCCCAATCGTACTTCGTTTGACGCGCTATTTCTGGCTGACAACCTCGCCCTGGATTTCATCAACACCGAATACGGAGTAGATGACAGACATCAGGACTGCCTTACCGATGAACAAAGCGTGCAGAGCTGGCTGGAGATGGCTGGGCTTTTGCCGAAAGAGACCGACCAGACAAACGCACGTGGACTGCTGGATTCAGCAGTCAAGCTTCGTGAGTGTTTACGGGTGGTGGTGCGCGCTGCGATGAATGGCATTCCTGCAGATCTCGGCGTGATCAACCAGGTGCTTGAAGAGGGTCGCCCTGCCAGGGTGCTGGAATGGGATGATGAAGTGCGGGCGTTCCGAGTGGCGTTTCACCCGCGGGACAGGAGCCCGGCAAGCCTGCTCGCACCTGTGGCCGAGTCTTTGGTGGGGCTGGTCACCGGCGATAAGTTTCAGTTCGTCCGCCAATGCGAGGCCCAGGACTGCGAGTTGCTGTTCCACGATCTGACCAAATCCCACCGCCGCCGCTGGTGCAGCATG
>JALYPE010000883.1 GCA_030856525.1 Pseudomonadota bacterium
GCATAGGATCTTCCGTGAATCCACAGGAGATCTACCTCATGAAAAAAGATTACGTTCCGAATGGCAGCGACGTTGCAGCAGGCACTTACCAGTGCGCCGACTGCGGTCATGAATACTCCAACCAATCCAAAAAATCCTTGCCCCCCTGCCCTAAACGCCTGGAATCCGTGCACTTGCTGAACGGTTGGAAGATTCTCTCGGGGCAGGGAGATGCGCAGGAAGATCCTTACCCGCAACAATCCGGCAAATGATCATGGGGGACTGATGCATGCAGATCTCGTTCACGATCGACGCCCAGGCTTTCGAGCAGGAGCAGAAAGAGCCGGTTAAAAAGACCCTGAAGATTTCTGACGGCGAGATCGCTCATGCTTTGCAACGCATTGCCAAGGCTAGCCTTACCGAGTATCTGAAGATGCTGGTCGAAGGCGGCATGCCAAGCCGGGCCGATGAAGCGAAGCAGGATCGCTTGTTGTATCTGATTCAAAGTTACTTCGGGCAGACCTTGCCAACTGAATCGCAGATCTCGACGATTTTCCAGCTGACTCAAAGCCAAAGCAAAACCCTTCTGAAAAACACCGTTTCACGTTTTCGCAATCAGCTGGACGAGATCTTGCAACACAGTATGCGCACGGTGATCGAATCTGCGGACCATGCCCAAACGGTGTACCTGGTGGTGATCAGTTCGGATGTCATCCGTGACGAGCTGAACATGTTGATCACGCAAAACCAACCCACCTTCAAACCCATCACCAAGCGCAAAGGCAGCGCCGGGCAGTTTGAGATCAGCGAGGACTCTCACGACTTGCTCTGCGCAACGCTGGGGATCAATGTCATTCAGTGACATCGTGGCGGTCAGCGGTTTGCTGCTGACCCTCACCACGTTCATGTTCAACCTTGCGTGGCCAAAACTGAATACGGCGCTGGCGCTGGATGAACGCCAGCCAGGCGTACAGGCCAGAAAACGCAGCCGGGCCCGGTTGATCAGTGTCTTGCTGAGTTGCGCATTACCCATGACTTGCGCCTTTGGCGCGTTGTTTTACGTCAATCTTCCAGCAGCTGTTCGCGTGATGCGCACCAGCACACTGGACCTGTGGGATTTCGACGTTGATCGCACGTTGTATGTCCTGGTTGTCGTGGCACTGCTGGTGTTCGCCGTGTTCAATCTGGTTTTGACCATCAGGCTGATCGGAAAATGGCGGCGATTGCGCTGAAAACCAAAACAAAAGACCCCGATCAGCCTGACTGAACGGGGTCTTTTTATTTGGCGCGGCCACCGCGCGAATCAATCGTCGGCAAGCCAGCTCCCACGGAGTCAGACGCCGAACCGAGCGCGGTAGGCTTCCACAGCAGGCAGATGCTGCTTGAGCTGCGGATCGTCCGCGAGGAATTCCAGCACCTGGTTCAGCGAAACAATGCTGATCACCGGAATGCCGAAGTCGCGCTCCACTTCCTGGATAGCCGACAACTCACCGTTGCCCCGCTCCTGACGGTTCAGGGCAATCAGCACGCCCGCCGCTTTCGCGCCATCCTGAGAGTCGATGATCTGCATGACTTCGCGAATCGCGGTGCCGGCGGTGATCACGTCGTCGATGATCAGCACATTGCCGGTCAAAGGCGCGCCAACGAGGCTGCCACCTTCACCATGGGCCTTGGCTTCCTTGCGGTTGAAGCACCATGGCAAGTCACGGTCGTGATGTTCAGCCAGCGCCACCGCAGTGGTCGCCGCCAAAGGGATGCCTTTGTATGCCGGGCCGAACAACACGTCGAACGAGATACCACTCTCGATGATCGCCGCTGCATAGAATCGACCCAGCTGGGCCAGTGCAGAACCGCTGTTGAACAGGCCGGCATTGAAGAAGTATGGACTGGTGCGCCCGGACTTCAGGGTGAACTCACCGAAGCGCAAAACGCCGCGATCGATGGCAAAACGAATGAAATCGCGCTGATACGCTTGCATGAAAAAAACCCCAAATACCACGGATTTAGCTAATTAGCTTGACGCCGTGTATCATACACGCACGCGATTTTTGGGGCCATTTATGCGGATCATCAGTGTGAACGTCAATGGTATTCAGGCTGCAGTGGAGCGAGGTTTGCTCAGTTGGCTGCAAGCACAGAATGCCGACGTCATCTGCCTGCAGGACACTCGCGCCTCCGCCTTTGAACTGGACGATCCGGCTTTTCAGCTGGATGGCTACTTCCTTTATGCCTGCGAAGCCGAAGTTCCCGCCCAAGGTGGCGTGGCTTTGTATTCGCGGTTGCAACCGAAGGCAGTCATCAGCGGTCTCGGTTTCGAGACGGCCGACCGTTACGGGCGCTACCTGCAAGCCGATTTCGACAAGGTCAGCATCGCGACCTTGCTGCTTCCTTCGGGGCAGAACGGCGATGAAGACTTGAACCAGAAGTTCAAGCTAATGGACGATTTCGGCCGTTATCTGGATAAACAGCGGCGCAAGCGGCGCGAGTACATTTATTGTGGCTCGCTGTACGTGGCGCAACAGAAGCTGGATATCAAGAACTGGCGTGACAGCCAGCAATCTCCGGGCTTCCTGGCACCTGAACGTGCCTGGCTGGACGAGATTGTCGGCAATATGGGTTATGTCGACGCCCTGCGTGAAGTCAGCCGCGAAGGTGACCAGTACAGCTGGTGGCCGGACAACGAGCAGGCGGAAATGCTCAACCTCGGCTGGCGTTTCGATTACCAGTTGCTGACCCCGGGCCTGCGCCGTTTTGTACGCAGCGCGCGCCTGCCACGTCAGCCACGATTCTCGCAACATGCACCGCTGATCGTTGACTACGACTGGACGCTGACCATCTAAGCGTTTTGCCAGTTGCAAAAAAATGCCCGTATCGCGAGATACGGGCATTTTTCTTGTGCGCTATCGCGGTCTTGCCACCGATTTTCAGACAGCAGCAAAAAATGGCAGCGCCAAGTACAACTTGATCACGATCACGTTGACGATATCGATGAAAAACGCGCCCACCATTGGCACTACTAAAAACGCGGTTTGCGAAGGTCCGTAGCGTTGAGTTACTGCTTGCATGTTTGCAATCGCAGTGGGCGTCGCTCCCAGTCCGAAACCGCAGTGCCCTGCAGCCAATACTGCTGCATCGTAGTTACTGCCCATGACTCTGAATGTAACGAAAATCGCGAACAACGCCATGACCAACGCCTGGACAGCCAGAATGGTGAAGATTGGCAAAGCCAGCGCAGCCAGATCCCACAACTTTAGGGACATCAGAGCGATTGCCAGGAACAGTGACAGACTTACATTCCCCAGCACCGAGACTTCACGCTCGAATACTTGATACAAACCAAACGCCGAGAGGCTGTTCCTTAAAAGCACGCCTACAAACAAGACGCAAACAAACGTCGGCAATTCAAAGGCGGTTCCGCGAAGCAGGTCATTCAAGAGAGTGCCCGCCAGTAAGCTGACAGAGATCAGCGCGAGCGTCTCGATAAACGAAAAAGGGGTAATCGAGCGCTCTTTGTTGGGCTGCTCGAAGCCTTTGGGCAACCGTGGCTTTTCTGGCTCCAGGCCCGGTGTGTCGACACGCTTGATGAGCAGACGCGCCACTGGGCCGCCGATCAAGCCGCCCAATACCAGACCGAACGTCGCAGAGGCCAACGCAAGTTCGGATGCAGAGGCCAGGCCGTATTTCTCGCTGAACGTTGCTCCCCACGCAGCGCCGGTACCATGACCGCCTGACAACGTGATTGATCCGGTCAGCAAACCCATTAGCGGATCGAGGCCCAAGATCGTTGCGAGACCGATGCCCATTGCGTTCTGGACGACCAGAAGCCCGATGACCGCCAGCAGGAAAACGCCGACGGTCCGCCCGCCTTTCTTCAAGCTGGCGAAGTCTGCACTCAAGCCAATCGTGGCGAAAAATGCCAGCATCAGAGGCATCTGTAATGAAGTATCAAATCTAACTTCGACCTCAAAGGCCCGCAGAGCCAAAAGAATAGCCGCAACCACCAAGCCACCCGCTACCGGTTCGGGAATATTGTAGGCCCGCAGAAAACCGATTCGAGCGACCAGGCCACGTCCCAATAGCAGAACTAACGAAGCCGCCACCAACGTTCCATAAAAATCGAGCTGCAACATTGAATACTCTTGGAATTACATGTTCAGAGACGTACTTTTTACCTGGGCACGCCTCGAAAACAGGCTGAGATTTCTCAACACTGATTAGACATTTATTCAAGGACCTTCAATGGTCTGAACGTATCGAGATATTTCATTACAAGTAGAACTCGGCGCAACTTTATCAATCACCAAATCTGATTGCCAAGTAATCAGCCTATATATCTCGACAGAGTTATGACCAAAGATGTATTTAAAAATTAGCTTTGCTAGTTTGATACTGAAAATGACAACAGGAATTTTCGAATAATTAACAACGTACTCAAAAAGCGAATTTTCCTACAAAAAAATGCCCCAACACGTCGGGGCATTTATTTATCAGAATTACGTTGACCGTTAGTTGATCAACCTCCAAGTGAAGGGATAGCGATATGGCACCCCTTCATTGGCCTTCAGCCCGGCAATGATGGACAGCACCATTGCCCCGATCAGCACCAGCGGCAGCAGTGCGAAACCTATCAACACGAGCATCAGCAGATAACAAATGCCCGACACCAGAGCCACGGTGATCTGAAAGTTCAGCGCTTCCTTCCCCTGGGCATCGATAAACGGATCGCTGTCACGCTTCCACTGCCAGAGTATCAGCGGCCCGATGAGGTGCCCAAACGGCAACCAGACTCCAAGAAACGCCGACAGGTGACAAAACATTGCCCATTGCCGAACCTCTTTGGTCGGGACGGGAAGCAGCTCTTGTTCTTCACTCATGGCGTTCTCCTTGCCTGAAACGGTCAGATCAGTCAGCCAGTGCGGCTT
>JALYPE010000886.1 GCA_030856525.1 Pseudomonadota bacterium
TGAGCAGGCGGGTTTGCAGATGGGCTTCGAGATTGGAGACCGCGCGCGAAACGTTGGCCGTGGTGGTGTCGAGTTGCACGGCGGCGGCGGTGAAACTGCCGGCCTCGGCCACGTAGCTGAAGGCGCGCATGTTTTGCAGAGTGTCCATGGGGTGCTCTCGGTTGCGGTGGCAAATTGTGACACAAGGTTTCAATGTCTGAGACCCCGACCAAGGGATTATCGCGTTAACGGTAACAAAGATTCACAGGTTTCCTGGCTTATCGCCCTTCCAGCCGAGCCCTAGAATCGCGCCGTTCCATGCAGGAGCTGCTGCAGGCTGCGATTTTGTGATCTTCACTTTTTAAAAAGAAAAATCAAAAGATCGCAGCCTGCGGCAGCTCCTGCAGGGGGATATCTCGCATTTCAAGGAAATCGCAGCAGTGCCGCGTCGCATCAACAGAGCGCTCCAGACGCTCAGTGTTCTGGCTTTAACCCTCATCATCAGCGGCTGCGTCGGAACCGCTGGCATCGCGCCGCAGGGCTTGCCACTGGAGGTCAATGAACTGGCCACCGACGCAGCCATCCGCAACGCTGAACAGGACGCGCACTGGCCTGCTTCTCAATGGTGGCAAGCCTACGGCGACCCGCAACTGAATCGCTGGATCGACCTGGCGTTGCAAGGCAGCCCGGGCATGGCCATGGCGGCGGCGCGCGTGCGCCAGGCCAGAGCCATGGCAGGGCTGGCGGAATCCGGCGAGTCGCTGCAGATCAACGGCCAATCCACCCTCAAGCGTCACAACTGGCCCACTGATCAGTTCTACGGGCCGGGCGAGCTGGCCGACACAACCACCTGGGACAACAACGCTGCGCTGGGTTTCAGCTACGCCCTTGATCTTTGGGGGCGTGAAAGCAATGCCAGCGAGCGCGCCGTCGACATCGCGCACGTCAGCGCTGCCGAAGCGCGCCTGGCGCAACTCGAGCTGCAGAGCAACGTCGTGCGCGCCTACATCGAACTCTCGCTGCACTACGCACAACGGGACATCGTCGACGCGACTCTGCTGCAGCAAAAACAGATGCTCGAACTCGCGCAGAAACGCCTCGACGGCGGGATCGGCACTCATTTCGAAGTCAGCCAGGCCGAGACGCCTTTGCCGGAAACTCATCGGCAGATCGATGCACTTGACGAAGCCATCGCCCTGAGCCGCAATCAGCTGGCCGCGCTCGCGGGGTTTGGCCCTGGGGAAGGCGCGCAGTTGCAGCGGCCAACACTGGCGCTGGGCGCGGCGCTGAAACTGCCGTCGAGCTTGCCCGCGCAGTTGCTCGGGCAACGCCCGGATGTTGTCGCCAGTCGCTGGCAAGTAGCCGCTCAGGCTCGCGGTATTGATGTAGCGCATGCCGGTTTTTATCCGAATGTGGATCTGGTCGGCAGCCTTGGCTACATGGCCACCGGCGGCGGGGCGCTGGAGTTTTTGACCGGCAGGAAACTCAACTACAACGTCGGGCCGGCGATCTCGCTACCGATTTTCGACGGCGGGCGGTTGCGCGCCGAACTCGGTGAAGCGGCCGCCGGTTACGACATCGCCGTGGCGCGCTACAACCAGACGCTGATCAATGCGCTGAAAAATATCTCCGACCAATTGATCCGCCGCGAATCGATGGACAAGCAGCAGACGTTCGCCGCCGAATCGGTGGCCACCGCGCAGAAGACCTACGACATCGCGATGATTGCCTACCAGCGCGGCCTCACCGACTACCTCAATGTGCTCAACGCGCAGACGTTGCTGTTCAAGCAGCAGCAAGTCCAGCAGCAGGTTCAGGCAGCGCGTCTCATCGCTCATGCCGAACTGGTGACCGCGCTCGGCGGCGGGCTTGGCGCGGGTAATGATGTGCCGCAGGACAGCAAGCTCAACGCACCGAAAACCCCGGCGCTGCTTGGCGGTCTCTCGAAGTGAGCACAAATACTGTAGGAGCCAGCCTGCTGGCGATGGCGGTGTGTCTGTCGACATCAATGTTGAATGTGAAGTCGCCATCGCGAGCAGCTCGGATCGCCGCACCATCGCTCCCACAGATGTCGCGTTCGGACTTTGTTTCATTGAGCAGAATTCCATGACCCCCTTGCCCGCACCTCTGCGCTGGCTGTACTCCCTGGAATGGCGCCGGGGTTTCTTCGACTGGGCACGCAGCGACGGCGTGACCTGGGTGTACATTTTCAAAGTCTTGCTCGCGGCGTTTCTGACGCTGTGGCTGGCGATGCGTCTGGAGCTGCCGCAGCCGCGCACGGCGATGATCACCGTGTTCATCGTCATGCAACCGCAAAGCGGTCAGGTGTTCGCCAAAAGCTTTTATCGCTTTCTGGGGACTCTGACCGGCTCGGCGGTGATGGTTGCGCTGATCGCCTTGTTCGCGCAAAACACGGAACTGTTTCTCGGCTCGCTGGCGATCTGGGTCGGCCTCTGTTCCGCCGGCGCCGCGCGCTACCGCAACTTTCGCGCCTACGGTTTTGTACTGGCCGGCTACACCGCTGCGATGGTCGGCCTGCCAGCGTTGGCGCACCCGGACGGCGCGTTCATGGCGGCGGTCTGGCGCGTGCTGGAAATCTCCCTCGGCATTCTCTGCGCCACGCTGGTCAGCGCCGCGATCCTCCCGCAAACCGCCAGCGCGGCAATGCGCAACGCGCTGTATCAGCGCTTCGGCGTGTTTGCCTTGTTTGTCACCGACGGCTTGCGCGGTCGCAGCCAACGCGAGGCTTTTGAAGCGAGCAATGTGCGCTTCATCGCCGAAGCGGTTGGCTTGGAAGGGCTGCGCAGCGTCACCGTGTTTGAAGACCCACACATGCGTCGACGCAACGGTCGGCTCAGTCGTTTGAACAGCGAATTCATGAGCATCACCACGCGTTTCAATGCCCTGCATCAATTGCTCGAACGCTTGCGCAGCAGCGACGCGGATCACGCGGTAGCCGCAATCAAACCAGGCTTGCAGGACCTTGCCGAAGTGCTGGACGGTTTCAGCGGTCGCGCCTTGACCAGTCCTGATGCGGTGCAGTTGGTGACTGCGCTGAATGCCTGCAAGGAAGCTTTGCCGGCGCGGGTTCGCAGCCTGCGTGCGGCATTTCAGGAAAGCCACCCGAGCGAAGCACAGCTGCTGGATTTTCACACCGCCTATGAACTGCTCTATCGCTTCGTCGACGACTTGCACGGCTATGCGCAAACCCACGCATCGCTGGCCGATCACAGCCATATTCGGGAACACTGGGACGAGCCCTTCACCCCGCAAACCAACTGGATGGCATCGGCGGCCTCGGGCATTCGCGCGGCATTCATTCTGGTGGTGCTCGGCAGTTATTGGGTGGCCACGGCCTGGCCGAGCGGCGCGACCATGACCTTGATTGCGGCGGCCACCGTTGGCCTGTCTGCGGCGACGCCCAACCCGAAACGCATGGCGTTTCAGATGGCCTGCGGCACCTTGCTCGGTGCACTGATCGGTTTCTTCGAGATGTTTTTCGTGTTCCCGTGGATCGACGGTTTTGCACTGCTGTGTGTGATGCTGGCGCCGGTCATCGTGCTCGGTTCGTTCCTTTCGTCGCGCCCCCAGTACGCCGGTGTCGGCCTCGGTTTGCTGATTTTCTTCAGCACCGGTTCGGTGCCCGACAACCTGACGGTTTACAACCCGTACGCTTTCATCAACGACTACATCGCCATGGTGCTGGGCATGCTGGTGCGTGCGGCTGCCGGCGCGATCATTCTGCCGCCGAACAGTCGCTGGCTGTGGCGCCGTCTGGAACAGGACCTGCGCGGGCAAGTGGTGTATGCGATCAGCAGCAAGCTGAAGGGGCTGGCGTCCGGTTTCGAGAGCCGCACCCGCGACTTGCTGCATCAGGCTTACGGGCTGGCCGCCGGTCAGCCGCAGGTGCAACGAGACTTGCTGCGCTGGATGTTCGTGGTGCTGGAAGTGGGTCACGCGATCATCGAATTGCGCAAGGAGCAGGCGATTCTCCCGGTACACCCTGCCTATGCCGAATCACAACCGTGGCGTCAGGCCATTCGTGTCATGGGTCGTTCACTGATGCGGCTGTTTGTGCAACCTAATCAAAGCAATCTGCAACGAGCCTTGATTGCCGTCGATCATGCGATCAGTCGCGTGCAAGCCACCGATGAGCCGTTCGCGCCGCACTTCGACACCTCGGCATTGCGCCGGGTAAAAAGTTATCTGCACTTCATCCGCACCTCTTTGCTGGACCCGCAATCACCGCTCGCCACCTATGTGCAAACGCCGCCCGAAGGTCTCGAACATGCCTCGTGAAATTGCTTTCCACGGCGTGTACATGCCGACCATGACGTTGATGTTTTTTATTGCCGCGGCGCTGGCGTGGGCGCTCGACCGGTTCATGTCCGGATTCGATCTGTACCGTTTTTTCTGGCACCCGGCGCTGCTGCGCCTGAGCCTGTTTACCTGTCTGTTCGGCGCGCTGGCGCTGACCGTTTACCGTTGACTCTCCATCACTGAAGAAGGCCCTGATGAAAAAGCTGTTCAGCCTGCTCGCGACGCTGTTGGTACTGGCCCTCGCCCTATGGATCGGCCGGACCCTTTGGGCGCATTACATGGACACGCCGTGGACCCGCGACGGTCGGGTGCGCGCCGACATCATCAACGTCGCCGCCGACGTCACCGGGGAAGTGGTGGAGGTGCCGGTGCGCGATAACCAGTTGGTAAAAAAGGGCGATCTGCTGATGCGCATCGACCCCGAGCACTACCGCATCGCGGTCAAACAGGCGCAGTCGCTGGTGGCATCACGCAAGTCGACCTGGGAGATGCGCAAGGTCAACGCGCACCGCCGCGCCGACATGGATAACCTGGTGATCTCGCGGGAAAACCGCGACGACGCCAGCAACATCGCCGACGCCGCCCTGGCCGATTATCAACATGCCCAGGCGCAACTTGAAGCAGCACAACTGAACCTCAAACGCACCGAAGTGCGCGCTGCGGTGGACGGCTACGTGACCAACCTGAATGTGCATCGCGGCGACTACGCACGTATCGGCGAAGCGAAAATGGCCGTGGTCGACATGAACTCGTTCTATGTTTACGGCTTTTTCGAGGAAACCAAACTGCCGCGCGTGCGGGTCGGCGATAAAGCCGACATGCAGTTGATGAGCGGGGAAGTGCTGAAGGGGCACGTTGAGAGTATTTCTCGCGGCATCTACGACCGCGACAATCCGCAAAGCCGAGAACTGATCGCCGATGTTAATCCGACATTCAATTGGGTGCGATTGGCGCAGCGGGTGCCGGTGCGGATTCACATCGACGAAGTGCCGGAGGGTGTGCTGTTGGCGGCGGGGATTACGTGTACGGTGGTGGTTAAAAATAGTGGTAAGTAGACTTCATCGCAGTACTACGGGTTTTCGTGGGCCGCAGGGACAATGATTCTGCGTGTGTCGCCGATAACCGCTGGAGCTTGGCCTTTCTGCGATGAAGTCTTGCAGGCACTAAGTCTTCTAATGTGCCGAATAAACCTTTCCTTTGGTTAGGGCATTATGTCACAACGGAAACTTTCGTGCATGCGTACTAAAGGATCGCTAAAAATAATGTCGATCCATACCATCGTCGCTTTAAAGTTTCGCGCATCGATAATCCACTCCGCACCCTCATTAGTCAGCGTCCTTTTCACCTCCAATTGAGGTGAGGTTTCCATTCCGTCGTGTGCACTTGAAAAATTTAAATGAATGTCGAGGCCGATTAGTGAGTTGTCCGGGGTGGGAGTGAATTTTAGTTTGTGAGTTGTGACTTTATCTAACTCAACCACGTACTGTGTTATGGCTTTGCCGTCAAGTGTGAAATGGCCTGCGTTTGGTGAGTTGAGATTGTGCCCAAAAAAACGTATTGGAATATTTCGTGATATTCCGGATGGAGTGCAGCGCCAGGTTAAGGACGACACAGTATAAGCGTCGTTGACACGAACAAACCATTCGATCCCCGCATCCGAGAGAAGCTTTGGTTTTGTTAGATTGGATACGTCATCTATCGGCAAACGATGTGGATCTGTATGAAAACTGCTGCCGATCAAGTTTGAATTTTTTGGGTTGATTCTTATCTTTTGATAGGCTCCCGACTCTCGGGCTGTGATGCCTACATTGATTGGGTAGGGTACCCCATTCCACATGAATTCCAGGTCGGAGGCCCACTGTGATGTGGCTAAAACCTCGATGTTAAAATTATGTACTATGTAGTCATTGTCAAAAGGAGACCATAATTTTATGTGTATGTCAGGTTTGCCTGCGCGCTCTGGTACGAAAACGAATTCGCATCGGCCGCCTGCGTCTGTTAGTATTTTATATTCGTTGCCGTCCACGAACCATTCAACTTCGACGCCCTCCATATGTTTCTCTTCAATATAATGAGACGTGACCTTGGCTGATAAGACTGCGATGTCTTCTTTCAATACAATCGGCTGACTAGGCTGCAAGATCTCATGAAATTTTAGCCTGTAGTGCCCTGTGGAAAAATTGAGAGTGTAAGGTTGGGCAGTAAACTCACTCACTAATCTCAGTTCTGCTTCAGTATCCAGGCCATCAGGCGGGAGTGTTACAGTCCATTTCGCAACACCGTTTTCAAGTATCTGCCCATCGCCGATTTGCGGTGAAAAGTCTGCAAAAAAAGGCCGTGGCACTGACATGTGTTGCAGGGCAAGACGTTGGTTGACCCAAGGATTATCAGTTTGGGAGACAATGCTTAGTTGATGTTCGCCACCGTGGCATAGTAACAGCGTGGCTTCTGAATCCGTATCTTTATTATTGATGTATGCCATTGCTAAGGCTCCTGCAGAGATAGTTACCAAAGATTAAACGCATGTAGCGTTATTAGCGGTCGTTGCGCCTGAGATGGATATTTCACGTGATAAAAGTTCTGTGTGCGCTTAGAACTTTTTACGCCCAAGATCTGCTGATATCTACCTGTCAGAAATGACAGTGCCGACGAATGGGTTCTAAATTTACATTTCGCCTTGCGTAATTCGTAGACTGCTCGATGGCACGCTGTTAAAGCCGACCGTTCAACCCGAACCGCTTCATCAGCCCCGCTTGCAGCAAGCCCTTTGGCAGCAACGCCGCCATCAACGGCAACGCACGACTACCGTTGCCCAATCGAATCAACCGTGGCGGTTTGCCTTGCTGCACAGCCTTGAGCAACTCCGCGGCGAATTCACTGGCCGGGGTCGGATTTCCCTGAGACGCCTTGGCCCGTGCCCGAATACCTTCGCGTAGCGGAAACCAGGGCGATTGCTCGCTGATCAACTGCTCCGCCTCATGCCCGGCATTCTTCGCGAAACTCGACTCGATGGCGCCGGGCTGCACTTCCATCACGCGTACGTGAAAAGGTGCCAGCTCCATGCGCAAGGCATCGCTCAACGCATGCACCGCCGCTTTCGATGCACAGTAAGCGCCGGCAAACGGCGTGACCAGAACCCCGGAAACGCTGCCGATATTCACCACGATGCCTTTACCTCGGCGCAACACCGGAAACATCGCGCGAGTCACGCCGACGATGGCGAACACATTGGTTTCAAACTGACGCTGCATGGCCGGCACGCCGCCACCGAGCAGTGGCCCCATCGCGCCATAACCGGCGTTATTGATCAGCACATCGAGGCCAACCGTTTGCTGGTTGATCCGTTCGCTCAGTTGTTCGAGCGCAGGGCCGTCATTGACGTCCAGTTGCACGGCGGTGAATCCGAGTGCCGCCAGTCCCGCCACATCTTCAGCCTTGCGGGCGCTGGCCCAGACTTCATAGCCCGCTGCTTTGAACGCATCGGCCAAGGCGCGGCCGATGCCGCTGGAACATCCGGTAATCAACGCAACGGGCATGGCGCGGTCCTTGTGCAAAAGAGGGAAGGGGATCAGTCGGAGAAACTACCCTGCAAGCGCTCGGCGCGAAACTCCAGGGTTTGCGGGCGATAACCGGGTCGTAGCGGCGGCACTGGTAAACAGTCTTGCCAACTGGCACCGGCCTGCAATTCGCCGGGGCCGCGATAGCGTGGCGCAGTGTATTGATTGTCGGCCAGGTTCACCGTATCGCCGGGCGCGTAGGCGGCGATGCGCCAGCGCAGTTCGGTCAACGGCACGTCGTTGCCATTGTTCATCGTCAGGTGCAGCGGACGGTCGGCCGCGCATTGCTCGGGAGCATAAGTGATGCGCAGTTCCAGACGAGCGAGTTGCTTGACCTCGCGGTTGTCCATCCAGATCACCCAGGTTGCCACCAGGCCCAGCCCGATAGCGGCCGCCACGGAAACCGGCAAGGCCTTCGCCGGGTAACGCAGCAATAGGACTAACCAGGTGAGGACCAGCAGGACGCCGATGAACATGGAGCAGACCTCTGAACAGGGA